>JANMAN010000593.1:0-6486 GCA_031359885.1 Tardiphaga sp.
CGCGCCGACTTCCGAGCCCTTTTCGACCACGACGATGGTCAGGTCCGCATTGAGTTGTTTGAGGCGGATCGCCGCCGACAGCCCGGCCGGTCCGGCACCGACGATGACGACGTCGAATTCCATCGACTCGCGCGCCGGCAATTCGGGCGCATGCTGGTCGCTGTTTGCGGTCGGGATATTTTCGCTCATTCGGGATGTGCTCGCTTGCAGTGTCGGGCGGTCAAGAACGCTTCTAAAAGCTGTTGTTTCCGATTTTTGTCCCGAGAACAACCACCCATCTGGCACCAGCGGCGTTTCGCGCCGGCGCGTTTGGTTCTAGACTGCCCGGATGCCCTCCCCCTCCGACATCCGCGATCCCGCTCCGAGCCTGCGCGAGCTGCTGGCCTTCTACGTCGAGGCCGGCGTCGATTGCGCGCTGATGGACGCGCCGGTGAACCGCCTCAGCGACGAGACGCCGGAACCTGCCGCATTGGTTCCGGCCGCGCGGACCCATCCGCCGCTGGTGCGGGCCAGCGAGATGCCGAAACCCACCGTGCGTGCCGATGCCGCGGCGTCGCCCGAGGTCGCCATCGCCGCCGCGCGTGCGGCCGCCGCGACCGCGCCGACGCTCGAGGCCTTGCGCGCGATCGTCGAGGGTTTCGATGGCTGCGCGCTGAAATCGACTGCGACGCGGCTGGTGTTCGCCGACGGCCATCCGCAGGCGAAGATCATGTTGGTCGGCGAAGCGCCCGGCCGCGACGAGGACATCGAAGGGCTGCCCTTCGTCGGTCGCTCGGGCAAGCTGCTCGATCTGATGCTGGCGGCGATCGGGCTCGACCGCACCAAGGTCTATATCGCCAACGTCATTCCGTGGCGGCCGCCGGGCAACCGCGATCCTTCGCCGCAGGAAACGCTGACCTGCCTGCCCTTCATCAAACGTCAGATCGAACTGGTGAACCCGGACATCCTGGTGACGCTGGGCAATCCAGCGACCCAGACCTTGTTGGGCACGGGCGACGGCATCATGAAAACACGCGGGCGCTGGCGCGATTACGACACCGGCACGCGTGACATCCGCGCGATGCCGACGTTCCACCCGGCCTATCTGCTGCGCCAGCCGTCCTACAAGCGAATGGCGTGGACGGATTTGCAGGCAATCGCAGCAGCATTCAAGAGCGTCACGACCCTTTCGGCCGAATGATCGCCCAGCCGATCCGCAGCGGCGGCAGGCGGCCGTTGACGAGACGATCGAAGCCGCGCGGCACCTCCGCGACCAGTCCCGGAAACCGCTGTGCGATATCGGCAGGCGGGGTGCCGATCGTATCGGTCGCGCGCCACAGCACCACGCCGCCGCGCTCAATCACGGTTTGCGGCGGCAGCCACGGCGTCCGGTCCGGTTGCGCATCGATCAGCAGATGCGGACGCGAGCGCCCCATCGCGACAAGCGCCGCCAGTTGCGGATCGCCTGCGACGGCCCGCAACGGCTTGCCGGTGCGGCGCTCGTAACTGTCGCCGAAAAACGTCGCGATCGCGTTGGCCGGGATCGTCGTGTCGCTTTCCGTGCCGCCGATCCACGGCATCACCAAAACCACAAATGCTGCGAACACCGCCGGCGCGATGACCGCCAGCGCCCACACCTTGCGCAGCAGGCGTTGCTGTCGCAACGCGATGACATCGCCCGCCAACACGACGACGACGAGGCCGGACAGCAGCAAAGCGATGCCCGCGCCGCCGGCGACGCGATCGAGGCCGTAGAGGCCCGACACGATGCTGCCGCCGATGGCCGACGCAAAAGCTGCGATCAACACGAATTGCCGGCCGAGCGGATCGATCCCGGCGCGCGCGATGACCGGCGCGCTTTCGCGCACGCTGACCAGGCGCTTCATGTTCATCATCGTGAGCACGATGATGCCGGTCGTCGCCGCAAGCAGACCGCCGAACAGCGCGAGCGCCGCGCCGCCTTTCGCGTCGAGACGGTCGAAAGCAGGCAGGGCTACCGCCGGACCGCCATTGCGCGACAGCCAAAGCGCATAGGGCAAAACGATCACGATGACGACGAGCAGCGCAAAGACCGGATCCGGCGACGCAAAACCGCGACGCCCGCGCGGCAACGCGAGCATCAAGACCAGAACGACCGCGATCAGCGCCGGCGCGGCTGACGTCGTCAGCAACAAAAGCCCGGCATTGACCGCGAACAGGAACCCGGATTTGCGGCGGCGCTGGCCGATCACGCGCCACGCCTGCAACAGCAGAAAACCCCACAGCGGCATCGCCAGCACGTCCGGCCCGAACGCAAGATTCGAGATGCTGAACGCCGTGACCGTCATGGTCAGCAGCACGGCGAGCACCGCATGCGGCCCGCCGACGATGGCGCGGCCCAGTTGGAACAGCGCTTGGAATGCCGCCACCATGCAGAGCTGCGACAAGAGATAGACGCCCGCGACATGGTTGCCGGCGGCGCGGTAAAAGATGTCGGCGAGCCAGAACGCGAGCGGCGGGCCGTCGGGCGTGCCGACGCGGTATTCGCGCCCGATCGCAAGAACCGACGCGACATCGGCAGGCGGAGCGGCGTACACCATCAGCGGCAGCAGCAGCCAGATCGCGGCCTGCACCAGCAGCACGACCCACACCACCAGCCGCGGCCGCGCGCGGATCAATTCGACGATCAAGGATGTGAAACGCATCGACGGTTGGTGCCCGCTAGACTTGCGGGTTAGGTGATAGAGCGCCGGTGCAGGCGAGGCAACCGGCTGCGGAACGGTCATTCCGGGGCTCGCCGGGCACTCGCCGGGCGAGAACCCGGAATCTGGTAAAGATAAACATCAGGGGATTCGGGTTTCGCATGCGGCAAGAGCCGCCTGCGCCCCGGAATGACGTGACCGGCTTGCTCAGCTTGCGGTAGCGAACATATCCGCGATCGGTTGAGGGGCAACGATGCCCTCGAAGCGCAAACGCGCCGCAACGACTGGCGCGAACAACGCACGGTGATGTCGGCTCGGGCCGAGACGTTGCAACGCCGCCAGATGCTCCGGCACGCCGTAACCCTTATGATTTTCGAAGCCGTAGCCAGGGCATTCCTGGGCCAGCGCGCACATCAGCCGGTCGCGCGTCACCTTCGCCACGATCGACGCCGCAGCGATCGACAGCACGAAGCCGTCGCCGCCGATCACGGCACTGCAATCGCAGTCCGGCGGCGTCAGAATTTTATCGCGGCCGTCGACCAACACATGGCGCGGCGCTTCGGGCAGCGCATGCACCGCGCGCGACAGCGCCCACAGCGATGCGCGCAGGATATTGTCGCGATCAATCCGCGCGGGCGAGGCGAAGGCCACGGCGAAAGATGCGGTCGCGCAAATCTTCTCGAACAGCGCCTCGCGCTTTTCCGGCGTCAGCCGTTTGGAATCGTCGAGGCCCTTCGGAATGCGTTTAGGGTCCAGCACCACGGCGGCAGCGACAACCGGCCCGGCCAGCGGTCCGCGCCCGGCCTCGTCGCAACCTGCGATCGGACCGATGCCTAGCTTCATCAAAGCGCGCTCGCGCTTGAACGTCGGCGGCGCGACCGCGATGACGCCTTTACGCAATTTGGCCGGCTGGTCCTGTGAAGCGTCGCGAATCATGCCGCAGGTTTGCGGATCGCGGTCCGATCATGCAACCGGGAACTGGCCGTCGTGCCCGTTATTCCATGGCCATAAAATTCGGCGGGTGGGGGCGACGGCGCATCTGGGGTCCGCATCGCCCCCACCCTAAGCCCTGTCCCGGAGGCGAGACAGGGAATCGAAACCCTAAAACAAACTCAACTGCTCGCCGTTTCTTTTCGGGCGGGCGAAATGATCCGTCGTCAGTTTCGCGCGGCGTTTGTTGATCCCGAGCCGACTGCAGGCGATCTCGAAGCGACGGCCGATCATCCACGCCATCGGCCCGGTGCCTTTCAAGCGCGTGCCCCATTGCGAATCATAATCGCGGCCGTCGCGCATTTCGCGGATCAGCGTGAACACGTGGCGATAGCGGTCCGGATAATTCGCCATCAGCCATTCGCGAAACAGGTCGCGCACTTCCAGCGGCAGGCGCAGCAACACGTAGCTGGCTTCCTTGACGCCGGCATGGGCGGCGGCATCGAGGATGCGCTCGATCTCCATGTCGTTCAGCGCCGGGATCACAGGCGCCACCATCACCGTGGTCGGGATGCCCGCATCTGCGAGTTGCCGCAACGCTTCGAGCCGTTTCGCCGGCGTCGAGGCGCGCGGCTCCATGCTGCGCGCGAGTTTCGGATCGAGCGTCGTCACCGAGATCGCGACCTTGGCAAGGTTGCGCTTCGCCATCCGCGCCAGGATGTCGATGTCGCGCGTTACCAGCGCGGATTTCGTGACGATGCCGACCGGATGCGACGTCCGCTCCAGCACTTCGAGAATGCCGCGCATGATCTTGCTGTCGCGCTCGATCGGCTGATACGGATCGGTGTTGGTGCCGATCGCGATCGTCTTCGGTTCGTAATTCGCAGCCGCGAGTTCTTTTTCCAACAGCCCCGGCGCGTCGGGCTTCGCGAACAGCTTGGATTCGAAATCCAGCCCCGGCGAGAGCCCGAGAAACGCATGCGTGGGACGCGCGAAGCAATAAACGCAGCCGTGCTCGCAGCCGCGATACGGATTGATCGAACGGTCGAAGCCGATATCGGGCGATTCGTTGCGCGTGATGACCTTTCGCGCGGTATCGATGCCGAGCGAGGTCTTGAACGGCGGCAATTCGTCGAGGCTCTGCCAGCCATCGTCGAAGGCGACCCGTGCTTCGGCCTCGAACCGGCCCGAGGCGTTCGACTGTGCGCCGCGACCGCGACGCCGCTCGCGATCGATCGCGACCGCGATTTCGGTAAATGGAGACAGCGCACCCGCCGGATCGGAGGGCAACGTCGCCGGCGGGTGCTTGAGGGCAGTGGATGCGCGTCTCATGCAGCCAAGATAACGCGCTGTAAGAACAAATCAAGAACATAAATCGCATCGACGACGTAATGATGCGGTTTGTGACGGACCTGTCTATATAACGGATATGCTGAGCGTCATCGTCGCCACCGAAGGACTGGAGCAGCCGGCCGTCGCCACATTGGCGGCGCTGGTGCCGGGCGCGGCTGCGGGCGTCATTCGCGAGGTGCTTCTGGTCGATCGCGGCGGCAGCGATATCATCGCGCGGGTCGCTGATGTCGCGGGCTGCAATTACATTGCAAGCGACGGATCGCGCGCAGCGGCCCTGGCAGCGGGTGCTGCGAATGCGCGTTCGCCCTGGCTGATGTTCATCCATGCCGGCGCGGTGCTCGATGCTGGCTGGATCGATGAGACCACGCAATTCGTTCAGAGCGTCGCCAGCAGCGGACAGCCCCGTGCAGGGATTTTTCGTTACGCGCGTTCGCCCTATGCGGCGATGGGCTGGCGCGAGCGCATTCGCTGGGTGGCGCGGATGCTCGGTTCGCCGTCTGCTGATCAGGGCTTGCTGATTGCGCGCGATCATTACGACAGGCTCGGCGGCTACGCGCCGGATGCACGGCGGTCGGAAGCAAAGTTGTTGCGTCAGCTCGGGCGATCGTCGCGCACGCTTTTGCGCAGCCGCATCGTTGTCGCCTAGCTCCGGCGTCGGCTTATTTCGCCTTCCCGCGCCGCAGATGCTCGTCGAGCCGCGGCATGATCTCGACGAAATTGCACGGCTTTGACCGGTAATCGAGCTGATGCGCGAGAATGCCGTCCCAACCGTCGCGACACGCGCCGGGTGAACCCGGCAGGCAGAAGATGAAAGTCGCGCCCGCCGTGCCCGCGGTTGCACGGCTTTGGATCGTCGACATGCCGATTTTGGCGTGGCTCAGCATGTGAAACGCGATTGAAAAACCGTCCATGCGTTTTTCGAACAACGGCTCGATCGCTTCCGGCGTCACGTCGCGGCCGGTGAAGCCGGTGCCGCCCGTCGTGACAATCGCGTCGATGGTCTCATCCGCGATCCATGATTTGACGACGGCGCGGATCGCCTCGACGTCATCGGTCACGATCTCACGCGCGGCCAATGTGTGACCCGCGCTCGTCAAACGCTCGACCAGAGTCGCGCCGGATTTGTCGTCGGCCAACGTGCGGCTATCGGAGATCGTGAGCACGGCGATCGAGAGGGGAATGAAGGGTTTTGAGTCGGACATATCGAAGAACCTTTGCACCACATTCCGCCGTCATCGCCCGGCAAGGGCACGGACGACGCGTTCGTCGCCCGGTTGCCCGCTGACCGGGCGATCCAGTAGCTAGCGACGCTAACGGCTGAACATTGACGTTGCGGAATACTGGGCCCCCGCTGTCGCGGGGGTGACGGCAGCATGTGTGGCCAGCGTTACAACTACAACCGATCCGCTGCGAATGTATTGCAGGCCTGCACGGTGCCCTGCTGATAGCCGGTCATGAACCAACGTTTGCGCTGTTCGGCCGAGCCGTGCGTGAACGAGTCCAGCACCACGCGGCCTTGCGCTTGGCGTTGCAACGTGTCGTC
>JANMAN010000611.1:0-6959 GCA_031359885.1 Tardiphaga sp.
GAATTGCCGCCAGGCGAGGTGATCGTCCGCGTACCCGGCCAGATCGCGCCCGCGATCGGTGAGCGCATCCGCGCCACCGCGCCGCGCGAGAAGCTGCATCTGTTCGCTGCCGACGGCCGCAGCCGGGTTGATGTGTGAGCATTACCAAATCCTCAACATTCCCGGCGCAGACTTTGTCCCGCGACATCGGATGCTTGAACGCAGCGGACAGGATGCCCATATCCTTCGTTGACCGGATGGCATGCCGCCGTTCGGTCAGGGGCGCCGCTTAAGGGCCTCATCCACCAAAGTCGCTTCGAGAGGACTTTGTACCTGATGTCTCGTGTTCCCTCGTTATCCAGTCCGTTTCTGCTCGGCTTCGATGAAATCGAGCGTGCGCTCGACCGCGTTGTCAAAGGCGCTGACGGTTATCCTCCCTATAATATCGAGCGCTGCGACCGCAACAGTGGCCAGCCGGAACGCCTGCGGATTACGCTGGCGGTGGCGGGCTTCACCCGCGACCAGCTCGATGTCACCACCGAGGAAAACCAGCTCGTCATCCGTGGGCGCCAGCAGGACGACAAGGCCCGGCATTACATCCATCGCGGCATCGCCGCGCGCCACTTCCAGCGCACATTCGTGCTGGCGGAGGGGATGCTTGTGCTCGGCGCGGACCTGAAAAACGGGTTGTTGGCGATCGATCTGGCTCGGCCGGAGCCGGAGAGGGTCGTTAAGACGATCGCCATCAATGAGCACGAAGATTGAAACTTATTGCGGACTCGACCGCTTAACTTTACCGAAGGAGTCGAGACCATGACTGAAGCCCATTTTGTCTACGAGCCGACCGCGGTTTCGCCCGAAGCGCTCGCCAATCTCGGCGAAGGGTTGATTGCTTACGTCAAGCCGATCAAATCCGAGGACGTACCCGGCTTGTTTCCGCAGGCGCCGCATATTGCGCCGGGGCTGAAGCTGTTCGCGCTGCACGCCGCCGACGGTACGCCGATCATGCTGACCGACAGTCGCGAATCGGCTGTCGCGAATGCCTGGAGTCACGAGCTGCAGGCGGTCAGCGTTCACTAAGCCGACGCTGGTCTTGCCGCTGCGGGCGATGCTCGCGGCGGCGCATAGCTTCCATTCGACGCTGTCATCGATGCGGATTTGACGATCCGCCCGGCAAGCGTATGTTCCCAACCCGCCGCCGGCGGGTTTTTCTTTGCCGGCATCATTCAAAACACCGCAAACCGAGCGCCCGCTTCAGCAGGGGGCCGATCGCCGCCAACGAGCGAAACACCCAAGGACACAGCATGCCCGTCTATCGTTCTCGCACCACGACCCATGGCCGTAACATGGCCGGCGCGCGCGGCCTTTGGCGCGCCACTGGCATGAAGAACGAGGATTTCGGCAAGCCGATCATCGCGGTCGTCAATTCCTTCACGCAGTTCGTGCCGGGCCATGTCCATCTGAAAGATCTCGGGCAATTGGTCGCGCGCGAGATCGAGAACGCCGGGGGCGTTGCCAAGGAGTTTAACACCATCGCGGTCGATGACGGGATCGCGATGGGTCATGACGGCATGCTTTATAGCCTGCCGTCGCGCGAGATCATCGCCGACAGCGTCGAATACATGGTCAACGCGCATTGCGCGGATGCGATGGTGTGCATCTCGAACTGCGACAAGATCACGCCCGGCATGCTGATGGCCGCCTTGCGCATCAACATCCCCGTGGTGTTCGTGTCCGGCGGCCCGATGGAGTCCGGCAAGGTCAGCATCAAGGGCAAGCTGCGTTCGGTCGATCTGATCGACGCCATGGTCGCCGCGGCCGACGATACGATGACCGACGAAGAGGTCGAGGTCATCGAACGCTCGGCCTGTCCGACTTGCGGCTCGTGCTCCGGCATGTTCACCGCCAATTCGATGAATTGCCTGACCGAGGCACTCGGACTCGCTCTGCCCGGCAACGGGTCTGTGTTGGCGACGCATGCCGACCGAAGAGGCTTGTTCGTCGAAGCGGGTCATCTGATTGTCGATCTGGCCCGACGTTATTACGAACAGGACGACGAGACCGCGCTGCCGCGTTTGATCGCGAGCTTCAAGGCGTTCGAGAATGCGATGACGCTCGACATCGCGATGGGCGGCTCGACGAATACCGTGCTCCATCTTTTGGCCGCCGCCTATGAAGGCCAGATTCCGTTTACGATGGCCGACATCGACCGGCTGTCGCGCCGCGTACCCGTGTTGTGCAAAGTCGCGCCGTCGATCCCGGATGTTCATCTCGAAGATGTGCATCGCGCCGGCGGCGTGATGGCGATTCTTGGCCAGCTCGATCGCGCCGGTTTGTTGACGTCGAACTTGCCGACCGTGCACAGCCCGACGCTATCCGACGCGCTCGATCGCTGGGATGTTTCGCGCACACACAGCGAAAAGGTGCGCGAGTTCTATAAGGCCGCGCCTGGCAACGTGCCGACACAGGTGGCGTTTAGTCAGAACCGGCGCTTCGAGGATCTCGACACCGACCGCGCCGAAGGCTGCATCCGTGATGCCGAACACGCCTTCTCGCAGGACGGCGGACTAGCGGTGCTGTTCGGAAATATTGCGGTCGACGGCTGCATCGTGAAAACCGCCGGCGTCGACACCAGCATTCTCACCTTCTCGGGTCCGGCGCGCCGTTTCGAGAGTCAGGACGATGCGGTGGATGCCATCCTCGGCAACCGTATCAAAGCCGGCGACGTCGTCGTCATCGTTTATGAAGGGCCGCGCGGCGGCCCCGGCATGCAGGAAATGCTCTATCCGACGAGCTATTTGAAATCCAAGGGGCTCGGCAAAGTCTGCGCGCTCGTCACCGACGGCCGCTTTTCCGGCGGATCGTCCGGACTGTCGATCGGACACATCTCACCGGAAGCGGCAGAGGGCGGCGCAATCGGTCTGGTTGAAGAGGGTGACATGATCGAGCTCGACATTCCCAACCGGGCAATCCGGCTCGTGGTCAGCGACGAAGAACTCAGCCGTCGTCGTGCCGCCATGGACGCGCGCGGCGCGAACGCGTGGAAACCAGCGCCGCGCAAACGCAACATCACGACCGCGCTCAAAGCCTATGCCGCACTGACGACCAGCGCCGCGCTCGGCGCGGTACGCGTGGTGAAAGACTAACGAGGTTTTTTCAGCGTAAAGATTCATGGTGAATCGCGATCGACCGACGGTGTTCGGTCGATCGCGAAACCCTCGGTCGCGCCCGAGAGTAGACTTGCCGTGCTCGAAGGTTTTCTTGGGGTACGTCGAGGCGTGTCGATGGTTATGACGGCGAGTCGGATTGCGCCTGGCGAACGAGCCCGCGGCTTGAACGTCGCACACGCGCCGCTGCGGTCGTTGCAGATCGGTCGTGGCGTCGCAGCGCTGCTTGTCGTCTTATTTCATCTCAACAATTCGATCTGGGGAATCGCGAAATATTTCCCCGATCCGTTTTCGCCGCTGCTGTCGTTCGGCAACGCAGGCGTCCAGTTCTTCTTCGTTCTCAGCGGCTTCATCATCTATCTGGTTCACAGCGATGATATCGACAAGCCAAGTCGCCTTAATCGCTTTGCATATCGGCGCTTCGTTCGAATCTATCCGATCTATTGGATCGTCCTTCTCGCATTCATCGCGACGCTTTATTTCGAGACCTTTCTCGGAACGGCCGATCAGCGCCGCATTGGCGCGTTCATCACATCGGTCGTTCTGGCTCCCGTAGATATCGAGCCGATTCTGAGCGTGGCGTGGACGCTCCAGCATGAAGTTCTGTTTTACGTCGTCTTCGGCGTGGCCATCTTCAACGCGAGAGCTGGACTATGGCTCTTCGCGATCTGGCAGAGCGCGTGTCTCGGCAACATTGTTTTTGAGGTCAGCGATCACACGTCGGGCGTTTGGCTGTCGGCGAACAATCTGCTGTTCTCGATCGGTCTGCTTGCAGCTTATCTGTTCAAGACGAAGCGCTGCCCAATGCCGGGCCGGCTTGCGATAGGTGGCGCCGTCGCTTTCATTTCAACCGGCCTGCACCAGGTTTATATCGCCGGCACTGCGATGCCGACGACGATGCACATCATCGCGTATGGCGTTGCCAGCGGCGTTGCCATTCTTGGCGCATGCGATTACGAGCGTCGCCATGGTCTTCGCGCACCACACTGGCTCGATGCGCTAGGCGATGCGTCCTACTCGATCTACCTGCTGCATTTGCCGCTGCTGTCGGTGCTCGGGAAATTGCTGTTCGCATCCGGGCTCGCCGCGCTACTGCCGCAGACGCTGTCCCTTCTCGTAATGCTGATCGGCGTGGCGGTGATCGGGATGGCGTTCAGCAAATGGGTCGAGATGCCGTTGATCGCCGCTTTAAGCCGAAAGCAAGACAAGCGGCGAGCGACATCGCAGGCGCAAGCCGCGGAATGACATCAGCCGACAGAGTTTGAAATTACGCTGCTGTCGCCGGCGGCAGCGCGAGCACCGAATAGATCGCGTGGGCATCGCGCGAGGCACGCAGCTTCTTGGCGACATCTTGATCGCGCAACAGGCGGGCGATGCGCGCCAGGGCCTTGAGATGGTCAGCGCCGGCACCCTCGGGGGCGAGCAGCAAGAAGACCAAATCCACCGGCTGGCCGTCCATCGCTTCGAAATCGATCGGGCGCTCCAGCCGTGCGAACATTCCGAACAGCTTGTCGAGCTTCGGCAACTTGCCGTGCGGGATCGCGACGCCGTATCCGACGGCGGTGGTGCCGAGCTTCTCACGCTGCAACAGAACTTCGAAGACGGTGCGCTCGTTCTGGCCGGTCAAAGCCGCCGCGCGCGCCGCCAGTTCCTGAAGCGCCTGCTTCTTGCTGATGACTTTCAACGCCGGGAGGATCGCCTCAGGTGCGACCAAATCCGTAATCATCATGGGGCGTTCCGGAGATATCTGATCGTGAGGTTATGGAAAAAAGTTCTGGTCGTCCGGCTCCCGCCGTAACGTCCGAACCATGGGGTTCAACGCTTTGCAATCGTCCAACGTCTTCGTCTAAAGCGCCACCTGTCGCGGCCGCCAAGGAAGCGCCCGATCGGCTTGCGATCCGGGCGGCTTCTTGCCAAAGGCGGCGGACCATAGGGAGCGCTCCCGTGGGCGTCAATGGCGATCTGTGGAGTTGATCACCGGAGGATCGACCCACCCGACGTTGCCGTCAGGCCGCCGGTAGATGATGTTCACGCGTCCGCTACTGCCGTGCTGGAACACAACGACGGGCGCGCCGGTCAGGTCCAGTTCCGTGACGGCCTCGCTCACCGACAGCCGCTTCATCGTGGTTGTCGCCTCGGCGATAATGACGGGGCTGAAATCGTTGTGCTCGTCTTCGTCCTCATGCGCCGGCGCCTCGATCACGTAGCTCGGTGCATCGAGTCCGGTCGGTGCCGTCAGTTCGGCCAGCGCCTCGGAGGTCGCATGGGCCTTGCGCGCCGAGCGATCCTTCAGCCGGCTCTTGTAGCGACGCAGTCGCTTTTCGATCTGATGCAGAGCCTGATCGGCGCTCGCATAGGCATCGGCGGCATTCGAGTCGGCTTCGAGCGTGATTCCGGAATCCAGATGCAGCGCGCAGTCGGTGCGGAAACCGAAACCATCTTTGCTCAGCGTGATGTGGCCGGAATAGTTGCCGTCGAAATATTTGCGGAGCACTTCGTCGGTGCGTTCGCTAACGCGTCCGCGCAATGCTTCGCCGACGCTGATGCTTTTACCAGAGACCCGGATGGTCATGTCGTACCTCGATTCTGCTGGATGGTGAGAGAGAGTATTGAGGCAGGATAAAAAGCAATCAAGCCGGCTCGGTGTCGCGGGACCGGTCGGTGTAGGCCGCTGGCGCGGTCAATGCGTTTCCTATCATGCTCTGCTTGTCGCGACGACGTTGCACCGATGACGGTATCCGCATCGCTTCACGATACTTCGCAACCGTACGGCGCGCGATGTCAATGCCGGAGCTGCGTAGCCGTTCCACGATGCTGTCATCTGACAGGATTGCTGACGCAAGTTCGGCATCGATCAGTTGACGAATCTGATGCCGCACCGCTTCGGCGGAATGCGCTTCGCCACCATCCGCCGACGCAATCGATGCCGTGAAAAAATACTTCAGCTCGAAGCTACCGCGATTGGTCGCCATGTATTTATTGGCGGTCACGCGCGAAACGGTGGATTCATGCATCTGGATCGCGTCGGCGACGGCCTTTAAATTGAGCGGCCGCAGATGCGCGACGCCCTGCGTGAAGAATCCATCCTGCTGCCGAACGATTTCGGTCGCGACTTTCAAGATCGTGCGGGCGCGTTGGTCGAGCGCGCGGACGAGCCACGTCGCGTTCTGCAGACAATCCGAGAAATATGATTTGTCGCCGTCCTTGCGAATGTTTTTCGACAGGTGCGAATAGTAGACCTGATTGACCAGCACGCGCGGGAGCGTGTCGCTGTTGAGTTCGACGAGCCAGCCGCCGTCAGGGCCGGGCCGCACATAAACATCAGGCACAACGGTCTGGGTGCGCGAGGCACCGAACTTCAATCCGGGTTTAGGATCGAGCCTGCGAATTTCACCGATCATGTCGGCGAGATCGTCGTCGTCGACGCCGCAGATTTTGCGAAGGCTTCCGATGTCCCGCTTGGCCAGCAGATCGAGATGCTCGACCAATGCCTGCATCGCGGGATCGTAGCGATTCTGGTCGCGCAACTGGATCGCGAGGCATTCGCTCAGGCTTCGTGCGCAGACGCCGGGCGGATCGAAAGTCTGCAACACTTTTACCACAGCGTCGATCTGCTCCGCCGACGCATTGAGCCGTTCGCCGGCCTGACCGAGATCGGGTGGCAGATAGCCGGCATCGTCGACGAGGTCGATCAGATATTGTCCGATGAAGCGCTGCGCAGGATCGGCGAATGCGACCGCGAGCTGTTCGGCCAGATGCCCGCCGAGAGTGATTTCCGCGGCAACGAAGGCTTCCAGATTGTAGCTGTCGTCG
>JANMAN010000633.1:0-2558 GCA_031359885.1 Tardiphaga sp.
ACCATGAAGAAGATCATGATCAGGCCGTGCGAGGTCACGAACACATTGTAGGTGTGGGACTCGTGGAAAATCTGAATGCCCGGATACATCAATTCGATGCGGATCAGGATCGACATGATGCCGCCGATCACGCCGGCCATGATCGCGAAGATCAGGTACATCGTGCCGATGTCTTTGTGGTTCGTCGAATAGACGTAACGACGCCAGCCCGTCGGATGGGCGTGCGCGTGATCGTCATGCGCATGATCGGCGTGGGCGTTTTTCGCGAGCGTCGCGTTGGCAGGGGTCGCGTTGGAATGAACCGGGTTAACAGCACTCGTTGCCATTTTGAGATCCTAAGTTTGAATCGTGTCGGCAGTTTTTGAAAACTGCCTGCTGGACCTTGCGGTCCTCAGTCCTGATCGATCGACGCGCGGGCCTGCGCCCGCCGTCATGGTCGCCGTCTTATTTGGTCGCGGAGCCTGCGGAAGCATAAGAGTTTGCCGGCGCGGTCGCGTATTTCTTTTTCGCCGCTTCGGTCCACGCCGCAAATTCCTGATCGCTCACGACGCGGATCGCGATCGGCATGAAAGCATGGTCCTTGCCGCACAATTCGGAGCACTGGCCGTAGAACATGCCTTCTTTGGTCGCCTTGAACCAGGTCTCGTTGAGCCGGCCCGGAATCGCATCCATCTTGACGCCGAAGGACGGCATCGCGAAGGCGTGGATCACGTCGGCGGCGGTCGTCTGCACGCGCACCACCTTATTGACCGGCACGACCATCTCGTTGTCGACCGCCAACAGACGCGGCTGCTTGTCTTGCGCCATCAGCGAGTCGAACTCGAACTTGCTCTCGGGATAAGAGTAGCTCCAGTACCACTGCTTGCCGGTCGCCTTCACCGTCAGATCGGCCTTCGGCAGATCGAGCTGCAGGAACAGCAAACGGAACGACGGCACGGCGATGCCGACGAGAATCAAAACCGGAATGATCGTCCACGCGACTTCGATCAGCGTGTGATGCGTCGTTTTCGACGGCACCGGATTCGATTTGGCGTTGAATTTCACCACGACGATGATGAGAAGCGCCAACACGAACAGAGTGATCGCGGTGACGATCCAGACCAGCAGATTGTGGAACCAAGTGACGTAGTCCATCACCGGCGACGCCGATTCTTGCAGTTTGTATTCCCACGGCGAGGGTTGCCCCATCGCGGCCCATGCCGCTCCGCCCAGCACCACTGTGCATCCGAGAACCACCAAACCCAGCAACCGGCGGCCAATCTGGCCCTTCGACATCGTCATGCCGCGCATGCTCCTTGTGAGAAACCCTAAGCCGGCCGTCGCGAACAGAGCTTTTGAACAGTGTCGTGGGACAGTGTCTCAAACAGTGTCTTGGACGGTCCGGCCGCGCGTTCTGCGCATCGGCCATCGACGTGATGGTGGCCTGATCGTTAGAACGCGTCGAAATCTAGCCTCTCAAACCATAATTTGCGGACTGCCGCAATGCAGTATTCACATCATCCGGCATGCGCGGCAGCGGCGTTCGTCGGCGCGCTGCCATCGCCGGATTAGCTCGTCCTACCAGCAGAAACTTTGTACGCTCGCCGGCGCGGTGATGCTTGACAGGCGTTTTGTCCGTTGTACGCAAAGAACGGACGTTTCATCGCAGGCTGATTCGCACTGCGCGCGCCATTGCGGCGACGAACGCCATCATGACGCCGTCATGCCGTCGCAGGCCATGATGCGACAGACATTGCCAAGGGACCAACCCGATGGGACCGATGACACAGCAGCCAGATCGAAGCGTCTCCCGTCTCGCCTATAGTGGACGCCGATTCATTTTGGCGCTGGCCTGCATGGTCGGAATGAGCGTCGCTGCTCACGCGCAGGGCGCGGTGCGCTCGGTGCATGGCGATTGGCAGATCCGCTGCGACACCCCGCCCGGCGCGCAAGCCGAGCAATGTGCGCTGATCCAGAGCGTCGTGGCCGAGGACCGCTCGAACGCGGGTTTGACCGTCATCGTGCTCAAGACCGCCGATCAAAAGAGCAAGCTGATGCGCGTCGTCGCTCCGCTCGGCGTGCTGCTGCCGTCGGGCCTCGGCCTCAAATTGGACAATGCCGATGTCGGCCGCGCCGGCTTCGTGCGGTGTTTGCCGAACGGCTGTGTTGCCGAAGTTGTGATGGACGAGAAGCTGCTCGGCCAGCTTCGGACCGCGAAGACGGCGACCTTCATCATCTTCGAGACGCCCGAAGAAGGGATCGGTTTCCCGCTCAGCTTGAACGGCATCGGCGAAGGCTACGACAAGCTGCCGTAGGGATGCGTCATTTCGGATCGTAAGCGCTGTCGTCATTCGCGGTGCCGGATGAGCGCAGCACCGCCACTCGGCGGAATCCGAATTTGCGAAGGGCTTCTGCGGCTCCCGGATTTCGCTGCGCTCATCCAGGCTACGGTTTCCCGTCGAGGGTACCGTCATTCCGGGGCGCAAGCTCTGGCGACGTCTTCGTCGCCGGTGCGAAGCGAGCCCGGAATCCATAACCACGACCGGGAGTATGGATTCCGGGCCTGCGCCACACGCCGG
>JANMAN010000635.1:0-1744 GCA_031359885.1 Tardiphaga sp.
ATCGTCGCGACGCTGGTCCTGTATGTCGTCGCGCCGAAGGGATTTTTGCCACTGCAGGATACGGGCTCGATCACGGCTGTGACTGAAGCTGGACCCGATGTCTCCTTTGCCGAGATGCAAAGCCGGCAGATGACGGCCGCGGCTGCAATCCAGGCCGATCCCGACGTGGTCGGCGTGGTGTCCGTGATCGGCGCGGGCTCGGTCAATCCGACCACCAATGTCGGGCGTCTCGTGATGACGCTCAAGCCGCGCGGCGAGCGGCGCGACGACGTTTCGGCGGTGATCGTCAGGCTGAAACAGCGCACGGCCTCGATCCCCGGCATGACCATCTATTTCCAGCCGGTGCAGGACGTGCAGATCTCGACGCAGTCGAGCCGCTCGCAGTACCAGTACACGCTGACCGGTACCGATGCCGCCGAAGTGACCAAATGGGCCAGCAGGCTTGTCGCCGAAATGCGCCGGGACCCCCTGTTCCGCGACGTCTCCTCGGAGGCGCAGGAGGGCGGTTTGCGTGCCGCGCTCGACATCAACCGCCAGCGCGCCGGCCAGCTCGGCGTCAGCCTGCAGGTCGTCACCGACACCTTGAATGACGCCTTTGCGCAGCGGCAGATTTCGACCATCTACGGCCAGGCCAACCAGTACCGCGTGGTGCTGGAAGCGATGCCGATGTACCAGCGCGATCCTTCGATCCTTTCGAAACTCTATGTGCCGGGCGTCGCAGCGATACCGGGCAGCCCGGCCGGGCAGGTGCCGCTCTCGGCGATCGCGACGCTGACGCGCACCACCGCACCGCTGGCGATCTCGCATCAGGCGCAATTCCCCGCCGTCTCGCTCAGCTTCAATCTGGCTCCCGGCGAAGCGCTCGGCGACGCCGTCGAGGCGGTCAGGACCATCGAGACCCGGATCGGGATGCCCGGCAGCATCGTCGGCGTCTATGCCGGCGACGCGGCCGAATTTGCAAAGTCGCTCGCCGGGCAGCCGTGGCTGATCCTGGCCGCACTGGTTACAATCTACATCGTGCTCGGCGTGCTCTATGAGAGCTACATCCACCCGATCACCATTCTCTCGACGCTTCCGTCGGCCGGCATCGGCGCCATCCTGGCGCTGATGCTGTGCGGGCAGGACCTGTCGGTGATTGGCCTGATCGGCATCATCCTGCTGATGGGCATCGTCAAGAAGAATGCGATCATGATGATCGACTTTGCCCTTGACGCCGAACGGCACAAAGGCATGTCGGCCAATGAGGCGATCGTGCAGGCCTGCCTGTTGCGCTTCCGCCCGATCATGATGACGACCTTGGCCGCGCTGTTCGGCGCGCTGCCGCTGGCGCTCGAAAGCGGCACCGGCGCGGAATTGCGTTTCCCGCTGGGCGTCTCGATCATCGGCGGCCTGCTGCTGAGCCAGTTGCTGACGCTCTACACCACGCCCGTGATTTATCTGGCGCTCGACCGGCTCAATCGCAAAATCGAAAAGGCGTTGCCGGAGCCGGGGCCGCAGGGCCCGCCGGTCGCCGGCGCCACCGAGGGGATGCAGTAATGGCATCGATCTCGGAGCCGTTCATCCGCAGACCGGTAGGCACCACCCTGCTGGCGATCGGGCTCTTCCTGATCGGGATCGTCGCCTATGTGTTCCTGCCGGTCTCGGCAGTGCCCAACGTCGATTTTCCGATGATCCGGGTTTCAGCCTCGCGCCCGGGCGCCGACCCTTCGATCATGGCGTCGACGGTTGCAGCCCCGCTGGAGCG
>JANMAN010000642.1:0-5897 GCA_031359885.1 Tardiphaga sp.
CTGTCCAAGGAGGCTTGGCAAGCGATTTAAGCGGACGGTTAAATCTCTTCTGAGAGTGCCGACTGGGAGGGGGGCTTAGCCAGGGGCACGCGTTGGCGCGACCGATGGCAAGCCCACCGCTTCGGCGAAGATCGCGACCTACTCCGCCGCCATCTGTCGCGGTGCAGACGGTAGATTGACGAGATCGGCCGCGAGTTGCGCATAACGCAACTTCGCTTTTTCGACCGCGGCTTCCTTCACCGGTCCATACCCGCGAATGCTTTCCGGCAACGCCAGCAATTCGAGAGCGATGTCATGCGTGTCCACCGACAGCATGCCGAGCACGGTCGCGATGTCTTTTTCGTAGCCGGCGATCAAGTCGCGTTCGAGCTTGCGATCGGCGCTGCGGCCGAACACGTCCAGCGGCGTCCCGCGCAGAAAACGAAACTTCGCGAGAACTCCAAACAGCGGCATCATCCATGGCCCGAACTGGCGTTTGCGCGGGCGGCCGATGGCGTCCGTGCCGGACAGCATCGGCGGCGCAAGATGGAAGTTGAACTTGAAGTCGCCCTCGAACTGTTCGCGCATCTGTTTTTCGAAGCGCCCGTCCGTGTAGAGACGCGCGACTTCGTATTCGTCCTTGTAGGCAAGTAGTTTGGCGTAGCTGATCGCGACCGCGCGCGGCAGCGCATCGCCATAACCGCCCGCCGTCGCCGCCGTCCGCACCTGATCGACAACAGCCTTGTAGCGTTTGGCGAGCCTCTTGTTTTGATAGTCGGTCAAATGCGCCGAGCGATGCGCGATGACCTCGTCGAGCGACATCTGCTCCAGCGTTTTCGGCGCAATGGTCTCGTCGGCACCCTTCAACATGGACGCCAAACGCTGCGGATCGGCAGCCGCAAGACGGCCCAACTGGAAGGCGAGCTTGTTCATCTTGATCGAAACGCCGTTGAGTTCGATCGCCTGCTCGATCGATGCGCCCGCCACCGGCAGAAGCCCCTGCTGATGCGCGAAGCCCATCATCATCATGTTGGTGGCAATGGAATCACCCAGCAGCCCTTCGGCGGCCTTGGTGAAATCGAGGAAGGTCGAGTCCTTGCGCAGCGCTGTTTCCAGCACGGTGTTGACACGCTTGCGTTGGAAATCGAAATCGCGGTTCTGGATGAAATCCGCGATCGGAATGAGGTGCGTGTTGATGATGCCGCGCGTGCGCCCGGCTTCGCACAACGAGATCGTTTCCTTGGCGATGGCAACGACTTCGTCGGCGGCCAGCAACAAATCGGCGGTGCCGGTGACGATGCGCGAGCAGGTTACCTCGCCCGGGGTTTGCGCAAGGCGCACATGGCTGAGCACCGCGCCGCCTTTTTGCGCGAGGCCCGACATGTCGAGGATCATGCTGGCCTTGCCTTCGATATGCGCGGCCATTCCGAGCAGCGCGCCGATGGTCAGAACGCCTGTGCCGCCGACGCCGCCGACAGCGACATTGTAAGGCTTGTCGAGCGTGGGCCGGGATGCGGGCTCGGGCAATTCGCCGATGTTGCCGATCTCGATCGGCGCTTTGCGCTTCAGCTTGCCGCCGTCGATCGTGACGAAGGACGGACAGAAGCCCTTCACGCAGGAATAATCCTTGTTGCAGCTCGACTGGTTGATGGTCCGTTTGCGACCCATCGCGGTTTCCAGCGGCTCCACCGAAATGCAGTTGGACTGCACCGAGCAATCGCCGCAGCCTTCGCAGACGGCAGGATTGATGATGACGCGACGCTGCGGATCTTCCAGCGTCCCTCTCTTACGACGACGTCGTTTTTCAGCGGCGCATGTCTGCACGAAAACGATCGCGGACGTGCCCGGATGTTCGCGGCACTCGCGCATAACGGAATCGAGCGCATCGCGATGCGCGAGCTTAGTGCCGGGCTCGATGTCGGCGGCCGGATAGGCGTCGGGCGTTTCCGAGACGAGGTAGATGTTGCGGATGCCTTCGGAGTGAAGCTGGAAGGTGATCTGCTGCGGCGACAGATCGCCGTCATGACGCTGGCCGCCGGTCATCGCGACCGCGTCATTGTAAAGAATTTTATAGGTGATGTTCGCTTTGGAGGCGATCGACTGGCGGATCGCGAGACTGCCGGAATGGAAGTACGTGCCGTCGCCCAAATTGGCGAAGATGTGCTTCTCGTTCGTGAACGGTGCAATCCCGGTCCACGTGACGCCCTCGCCGCCCATATGCGTGAAGGTCTCGGTCGAGCGATCCATCCACAGCGACATGAAATGGCAGCCGATACCGGCGAGCGCGCGGCTGCCTTCGGGCACCTTGGTCGATGTGTTGTGCGGGCAGCCCGAACAGAAATACGGCGTGCGCGTTACGGGCGCGATCGCCTGCATCTGCGTCGCCTGCCGTCCGTTGAACCAGTCGGCCTTGGCGCGCAGCATATCGGCCACTTCGGGATTGAGGTTGAGACGCAGCAGCCGCTCGGTGAGCGACGTCGCGACCAACGCCACGCTGAGTTCTTGCGCGAACGGCAGGAAGCGTTTGTCGTGATCATCCATCTTGCCGATGATGCGCGGGCGCACATCGTCGCGCCAATTGAACAACTCTTGCTTGACCTGATTTTCGACGATCTCGCGGCGTTCCTCGACGATCAAAATCTCTTCGAGCCCGACGGCGAATTGGCGAACGCCCTCCGGCTCCAACGGCCACGGCATTCCGATTTTATAAAGTCGCAAGCCGATCTTGGCGGCGACGTCTTCGGTGATGCCGAGTTCGCGCAACGCTTGCCGGACGTCTTCGTAGCTTTTGCCGGATGCCATGATGCCGAACCGCGCATTCGGCGAATCCATCGTGACGCGATTGACTTTGTTGGCGCGCGCAAACGCGATCGCGGCAAAGCCCTTATAGTCTTGGAGGCGTTTGTCCTGATCGTAGCGGTCGTCTGGCCAACGCAGATTGAGCCCGCCCGGCGGCAACTCGAAATCGGTCGGAATGACGAACTCTTTCAACTCGTCGGCCAGGTCGATCTCGGCCGTTGTCTCGACGGTTTCGGTGATGACCTTCATGCCGACCCAGCAACCGGAGTAACGCGACATCGCGATCCCCAGCAGGCCCATCTCGATGATCTCGTGGATCGACGACGGATAGAGAAACGGCATCAGCGCCGCCATGAAGGCGTGGTCCGACTGATGCGGGACAGTCGAGGATTTCGCACCATGGTCGTCGCCGGCCAGACAAAGCACGCCGCCTTTGGCGGCGGAGCCCGCGGCATTGCCGTGACGAAACACATCGCCGCAGCGATCCACGCCGGGGCCCTTGCCGTACCAGATGCCGACGATGCCATCATGGCGCGCACCGGGCGACAGATTGAGCTGCTGCGACCCCCAGATCGCCGTGGCTGCGAGGTCTTCGTTCACGCCGGGCTGGAACTTGACGTTGTATTGGTCGAGATGGGCGCGGGCCACCATCAATTGTTGGTCGTAGCCGCCGAGCGGCGATCCGCGATAACCCGTCACGAAGCCGGCTGTATTCAGCCCTGCCGCACGGTCGCGGCGAATTTGCGCCATCGGCAACCGCACGAGCGCTTGGATTCCCGTCATGAAGACGTGGCCGGACTCTTGGGTGTATTTCTGATCGAGACTGATCGGACCTTGATTGATACCCATTCCGCCCTCACCGAAGCCTGTGGTCGCATCCATCCATATGGACGTGCTGACTCGTTAGAGCCAGTCTAGGCTGGTTTTCGAGACGCGCGAAACGGCAAATACCGCAACGGAGCCACGCGCTCGGAGAACGCAATATCATGGCGCCGGATCGCCATCCGGGCCGCCCCAAATGTCTGCCAGAGCGGCAGTCGCGACAGGAGATGTCGCGGCGACTTGGGAAGGTCAGCTCTCTTTGGGGTCTTCGGGCAGGATTTCGCGGATCGTCCGCACCAAATCCGCTTCCCGGAACGGCTTGCGCAGATAGGCACGGTAGCCCCTCGCGCGCTCGCGGAGGGCATCTTCCAGCAGCGATGTCATCACGACGACAGGAATGTCTTTCAGTTTGGGATTGTCTCGCATCGCCGCGATCAGGCCCGCGCCATCGACGAACGGCATCATAAAATCGGTAAGCACGAGATGCGGCGTTTCCCGCGCCAGCACGTCGAGCGCTTCCCGGCCATTGCCGGCCGTCAACACGTTGAAGGCATGCTCGCTCAACAACACTTCGAGCCAGTCCGCGATGGCCCACTCGTCTTCGACGATGAGAATGGTCCGCACTGTCACGGCCCGGTCAAATTAACATTGTCGGCTGCCTGCGGCTGCGGACCCTGGCTCGCGATGTCCGTCAGAATTCTTTCCGCGCGGACTGAATCGGCGTCCAACACGATACCACCCGCAACGATGTCGAACCGGCGCATCCTCATGTCAGTCCGACGATCGCGCGATTTCAAAATGGTCATGAGCCGGTGATTTTCCGAACGCAGAGAAGCGAGGTGCAACGCGATGATATTTTCGGCAACGGCGGACAAGCCTGTCTGATTGATTCCGGCCAGCGGTTGACCGGGCGTCATACCAGCATGGTCAGTTTCCACAGTCGCCAACGTAGCAACTCCCAAAGCCCTCAACTCGTTGCACAACGCAGAGAGAAAAGAACCGATCCTATGCTTTTCATCGGTGAGCTTTGAAAATCCTTCGATCCCGTCGATGACGAGTCGTTTGACGCCGCGTGTCCGGATGGCGTTGAGCAATTCTGTCGCGACCTCATCGAGGATCGCTTCGGTCTGCGGTCGCCACATCAGGCTGACGGTGTCGATGCGCGACGACAGCGGCAACTTCAGCGCATCGGCCTTGATCTTGAGCGCCATCGGATTTTCATGGAAGCCGAACAGCATGGCCGGTTCGTCAGGTTTACCGCCGGTGAGAAATTGCAATCCGGCGGTGGTCTTGCCGCTGCCGGATGGCCCAAGCACTACCGTGACCGAATGAGTATCGACGCCGCCGCCGAGCATGTCGTCGATCCCAGCGATGCCGGTCGTGACCTCCGGCCCATCGGCAGAGTCCCAGACGCTCGGAATTTCGAGCAATGCTTCGATACGGGGATAGACGGTGTGTCCCGCGGCCGTAATGCGATAGGCGTGCCGGCCACTCATGAACCAGCTTCCGCGCAGCTTGTGAACCTGCAAGTCGCGCTCGGTCCGGCGGCCGTGCTGCGACGATTGCAACTCGATGACGCCATCGACCATCGTATGCTCGGGCGAAAAATCGGGCGCGTTGAAAGCGCTGGTCAGCAGGAACATCGTGCAGTTCGAGAATGCGGCCTGGGTCTGCAGTTCATGGATGAATTTTTTGAGTTCCAGATTCGACTTGGCTTTGTCGTGCAGCGTGATGAGACCATCGAGCACGAGGGTGTTGGCCTGTCGGGTCCGCACCTCCCGCCGCACAACGTCGAGCAGACCGCGAAGACCGTCGTCCTCCAGCATTTTGAAAGCGCCGACATAGGACATCCGGTCTGGAACCGCCGTCTCGTCGAAAAATTGCAGACGCCGCATGTGGCCCATCATCCGGGCATGGCTTTCGGCAAGCAACGTGACGTACAGCGCATTGCGGCCGCGAGCGGCCTGCGCAAAGCAAATCTGGTTCCCCAAGATCGTCTTGCCGGCACCGGGCGCGCCTTGAATGATATAGATGCCACCCTCAAAGACGCCACCGCCGAGAACCGTATCCAGGCCGGGAACACCGGTCGAAATACGATCAAGTTCGTTACTCATTCCCGCGTCGTCCTTGCTGAAAGTCACATTGTGCCGCGCTGACAATCGAATGTCGGCGACGTCTGATTGATCACTCATCACAGGGGTGTGAAACACTCAAGGCCATAAACGTCAATCGTTCGTGTTTGATTTCTGATGCGTGTCACACGTCGCGCCATAAGCGTCTGCAAACGCTGCACCTGA
>JANMAN010000699.1:0-2162 GCA_031359885.1 Tardiphaga sp.
CCCGGCTTTGCCGCTGCGGAAACGTTGTACGACGACAAGGGCGCGGTGCGCGGCATCGCCACCGGCGACATGGGCATCGGCCGCGACGGTCAGCCCAAGGATTCCTTTACCCGCGGCATGGAGCTGCTCGGCAAATACACGCTGTTCGCCGAAGGCGCGCGCGGCAGCCTGACCAAACAATTGCTCGCGAAGTTCAACCTCGACAAGGATTGCGAGCCCGGCAAATTCGGCATCGGCCTCAAGGAAATCTGGCAGATCGATCCGGCCAAGCACAAGAAGGGCACGGTGCAGCATTCGTTCGGCTGGCCGCTCGACAACGACACCGGCGGCGGCTCGTTTCTCTATCACTACGACGACAATCTCGTCGCGGTCGGCTTCGTCGTGCATCTGAATTACGACAACCCGTACATCTATCCGTTCGAGGAATTCCAGCGCTTCAAGACGCATCCGAAAATCCGCGACGTGTTCGCAGGCGGCAAGCGGCTGGCCTATGGCTCTCGCGCGATCACCGAAGGCGGCTATCAGTCCGTGCCGCGGTTGACGTTTCCCGGCGGCGCGCTGATCGGTTGCGCGGCGGGCTTCGTCAACGTGCCGCGCATCAAGGGCGTCCACAACGCGATGGCCAGCGGCATGCTGGCGGCGGAAAGCGTCAACGCGGCGCTCGCCGCCGGCCGTGCCAATGACGAGATCGTCGATTACGAAAACGGCTGGCGCGACTCGTCGATCGGCAAGGATCTGTATCCGGTTCGTAACGCTAAGCCTTTGTGGTCGAAGTTCGGCACGCTGCTCGGCAATGCGCTCGGCGGTTTCGACATGTGGTGCAACACGCTCGGCTTCTCGCTGTTCGGCACCCAGTCGCATGCCAAGCCGGATCGCAAGACGCTGAAGCCCGCGAAAGAGTACCAGCCGATCGCCTATCCCAAGCCGGACGGCAAGCTGACCTTCGATCGGCTGTCCTCGGTATTCCTCTCGAATACCAATCACGAGGAAGATCAGCCGGTACATCTGAAGGTCGCAGACCTCAAGCTGCAAAAAGACTCGGAGTTGGAGGTCTTCGCCGGGCCGTCGAACCGCTATTGCCCGGCCGGCGTCTACGAATGGGTGCAGGAATCGGCAGGGCCGCGCTTCCAGATCAACGCGCAGAACTGCGTCCACTGTAAAACCTGCGACATCAAGGACCCCAACGGCAACATCACCTGGGTGCCGCCCGAAGGCGGCGGTGGCCCGAATTACGAGGCGATGTAGGCTGCATTGTCCCGGACGCAGAGAGGCGTCATCCGGCATAGCCGGTGACGTCGCTTCGCAGAGCCGGGACCGTTCCAGATGCTGCCTTTGATACGGTCCCGGTTCTGCGGCGATCACTGCGCTTCGCCTGTGATGAGCCGCGACCGGGACACAAACACACAGCATCCCGTCACGAAGCCGCCTTGTTTGC
Source organism: Tardiphaga sp. (assembly GCA_031359885.1). Lineage (GTDB taxonomy): Bacteria > Pseudomonadota > Alphaproteobacteria > Rhizobiales > Xanthobacteraceae > Tardiphaga. The sequence continues at coordinate 1,436 of JANMAN010000699.1, forward strand.
CGTTCCCTCTGACGCGCTGTTGATCGCGTGCAGCCGGGCGTTGCCTTGCGGGGACGTCGCAAACCCGGCATTGTCTCGCGGAATATTGATGCCTGTCCGATTGTGTCGGATCGAGCCGCACTCGTTCTGCGACGACGGCTTATCATTTCGTCCGTGTGGGCAACCGCGCCGCAATCCTATCGCTTCGATCCTGTCGCTTTTCTGGAGCTCGCGAATCCCGATGCTGTCCATTCTTCTGAAGACTCCGCGACTGACCTCCCTGAAGATCGCCGCGGTCGCGCTGACCATCACGGCGGCTCCGTTCGCGGCCGTCGCGCAGACGCCCGATCATCAGGCCGACAATTCTGCATTCCCTACGCAACGCGATCTGAAATCGCTGACGACGTCCGGCAGCTATCTCGCCGCCCGCCACGCCAGCGTCGAGCGCGACGCCAGCGCTGCCGCGGCGTTTTATCGCTCGGCCCTGCGGACCGACCCGAAGAACAACGAGTTGCTCGACCGCGCGTTTATCTCGTCGCTGGCCGAAGGCAATATTGAGGAAGCCGTCAAGCTCGCCGACCGGGTGCTGGCGATCGACAAGACCAACCGCGTCGCGCGGCTGGTGGTCGGCGTCCGCGACCTCAAGCAGAAAAAATACGCATCCGCGCAGCAGAACATCAATCAGTCGGTCCGCGGGCCGTTCACCGATCTGGTCGCGACGCTGCTTGCGGCATGGGCGACGACCGGG
>JANMAN010000703.1:0-9152 GCA_031359885.1 Tardiphaga sp.
CGTCGCGTACCCGCAACCAAGCCGGCACCAGGGCCGCATTGAGCGCACCCTCGGTAAGTAGCCGGCGGATCACGTTGACCATCTGAAACGCAATTAGAAACGCATCCGCGATCGGGCCCGCACCAAGCAACGCCGCCAGCATGGCATCGCGCACGAAGCCAAGCAGCCGCGACAGAAGCGTTCCGGACGAAACGGTCAAGATATTGCGGAACATCGAAAGATCAGCCGTGCTTGCTGGCGCGTGAGGAACCGTCTATTTGACCTCTGCCATAGCAGGAATTTGAATCATGACCTCCGCCAAATATGACGTGCTCGGGATCGGTAACGCGATCTTCGACGTGTTCGCGCACACGGACGATGGCTTTCTCGCGCAACATGAGATGACCAAAGGCGGCATGGCGTTGATCGACGAAGCGCGCGCGCTCGCGATCTACAACGCGATGGGTCCTGCCACCGAAATGTCAGGCGGCTCGGCTGCGAACACGATCGTCGGCGTCGCGTCGCTCGGCGCACGCGCGGCCTATGTCGGCAAGACCAAAGCAGACCAGATCGGCAAGCTGTACACGCATGACATCCGGGCTGCCGGCGTCGCCTTCGACACGGCGGCCGCGCAGCAAGGCCCGGCCACCGGCTGCTCCTATATTCTGGTTACGCCGGATGGCGAGCGCACCATGAACACCTATCTCGGTGCGGCGCAGGATTTATCGCCCGCCGACATCGACGAAGACGCGATCGCGGCCTCCGCCATCGTCTATCTCGAAGGTTATTTGTGGGATCCGGCTAACGCAAAGGAAGCCTTCGTGAAAGCGTCGAAGATTGCGCACAATGCTAAGCGCCGCGTGGCGCTGACCTTGTCGGACGCATTCTGCGTCGGCCGATATCGCGCGGAATTTCTAGACCTGATGCGCAACGGCACTGTCGATCTCGTCTTCGCGAACGAGGGCGAGCTGACGTCGCTCTACGAGACGACCGATTTCGACGCCGCACTCAATCAGTTGCGCAAGGACGTCGCGCTCGGCGTCGTGACCCGAAGCGAAAAGGGCTGCGTCATCGCGGATCAGAACGGCGTCACGTCGGTGCCTGCGTTCCCGATCGACAAGCTCGTCGACACGACCGGCGCGGGCGACTTGTTCGCGGCGGGATTTTTGGTCGGACTGGTGCGTGAGGCCGGACATGAGAACGCCGGGAAGCTCGGCGCGATGGCTGCGGCGGAAGTCATCCAGCACATCGGCGCACGGCCGCAGCAATCGCTGAAGGCGCTGGCGGAAAAGCACGGGCTGAAGATTTGATTTTGCAGGGTGGGCACGCCGCAAGCGCCTTTGCTCACCCTGCGGTTAGAACTATGCCGCTCTCCGATCCGCCCCCATCTCCGCATAAACCCCGCGTTCGAACGCCGCGAAAGCATCGAGGCATTTGGCGTCCGCGAACGGCAGCACCTGCATCAAGATTACACCGGTAATATCGCGCGCCGGATCGATCCAGTAATAGGTGTTCGCCAGTCCGGCCCAGGCAAGTGAGCCCGCGCTGCGGCCCTCCGGGGTCGGCTGCGTGTTAATGAGAAAACTCAAGCCCCATTTCTTGTCCATGTCCGGATAGAAGTCGACGTCATTGGTCGCGAACGCGACATGCGACGTCATCTTACCCATGGTCAGATCGCCGATATGGTTCGCGCTCATGTCGGCCACGGTCTGCGAGGTCAAAACCCGATTGCCGTTGCCGCTGCCTTTGTTCAGAATCATTTGCGTGAATTTGATGTAGTCGGCCGCGGTCCCGTAGAGGCCCCCACCGCCCATCTCGAACTCCGGATTTTGCTCGACCTCGAACGGGATCGGCGCCAACGACCCATCCGCGTTGCGCACATGCATGCCGACCAAACGTTCGCGTTGCGCTGCACCGATCTTGAAGCCGGTGTCGCTCATGCCGAGCGGTGCGAACACATTATCCCGCAGGTAGTCGCCGAGCTTTCGACCGCTCGCCGCCTCCACCGCTTGGCCGACGAAATCGATGTTGGTGCCGTATTCCCATCGCGTGCCGGGATCGCTCATGATCGGCGTTTTGAGCGCCGCATGTCGACCCGACGCGACGCGTGGCGTGCCGGTCTTTTCGAGGTACTCCACCATGTCGCCGTTCCACATGTCGTAGCAAAAGCCGGCCGTGTGGGTCATCAGATGCCGCAACGTGATCGGGCTTTTCGCAAGCCGCAGCTTGGGCGCACCGCTATCGTCGAACCCCTCCAGCACCTGCGGCGTAGCAAGATCAGGCAAGACGCGGCCGATCGATCCGTCCAGCGACAACTTGCCTTGCTCGACCAATTGCATCGCGGCTGCCGTGGTCACCGCCTTGGTCATCGACGCGATCCAGAACACGCTGTCGTCCGTCATCGCCTGGTCTTTCGACAGGTCGCGTTTTCCGAATGCGCTTTGATAAATCACCTCGCGACTGGTCGCCGCCATCGCGACAACGCCGGGAATGTCGCCGGCATCGGCACGCTGACGCAAGGCGTGGTCGATCTCGTTTGACCGCTGCATGTTGTCCTCCCGGTTATTGAGTAGAAACGCCACATCGAAGACCACCGCGCGCATGCGTTCAGGGCGACGCTTTCGGAAACGCACTACATCACAACCAAATCGTGCCCTGTCAGGCGCTTATACGCATCAAGATAGCGCGCGCTGGTTGCGTCGATGACAGCCTGCGGCAGTGCCGGCGGCGGGGCGTCGCCATTCCAGCGTCCGGCGCGACGCTCGACATCGAGATGGTCGCGTAGAGGCTGCTTATCGAAGCTTGGCTGCGCTCGGCCGGGCGTATAATCGTCAAGCGCCCAGAACCGCGATGAGTCCGGCGTCATGACTTCGTCGATGAGAATGATGCGCCCATCGGCGTCGCGCCCGAATTCGAATTTCGTATCCGCGATGATGAGGCCCTGCCCGCGCGCCGTCGTCTCTCCCAGACCATAGATCGCGCGCGTCATGCTCTCCAGCGTATGAGCATCGTCGTCGCCGATGATCTCGCGCATGCGTCCGATCGTGATGTTCTCGTCATGGCCGGTTTCGGCCTTGGTTGCCGGGCTGAAGATCGCAGGCTCCAACTTGTCGCTTTCCTTCATGCCGGCGGGTAATGCCTCGCCCGCCAGCGTGCCTTGCGCTGCGTATTCTTTCCACGCCGAGCCCGAGAGATAGCCGCGAACGACGCATTCGATCGGGAAGACCTTGGTGCGTTTACACAGCATCGCACGGCCTGCGATCGCATCGCGATGCGGCCGGAGTTCGGGGACGTGCGCAATGATCGCATCGGCATCCGCCGAGATCATATGATGCGGCACGACCCCTTCGAGGTGGCCGAACCACCACGCGCTGATCTGCGTCAGCACCGCGCCCTTCATCGGTATCGTTTCGCTCATCACCACATCGAATGCACTGATGCGATCCGTCGTCAGCAACAGCACGCGGTCGGCGCCGACAGCATAGACATCGCGCACCTTGCCGCGTGCGATGAGTGGCAAAGGCAGGTCGCTGGCACGCATGGGAATCATAGGTACAACTTTCGCAATCGATCGAATTGCGCGTGATTAGCCTAATCCGGCAACGGAATGAACTCGCTTTCGTCGGGGACATGCGCGAAACGGCCGGACTTCCAATCTTCTTTCGCCTGCTCGATCCGCTCTTTGCTGGACGAGACGAAATTCCACCACAGATGACGCGGCCCTTCCAACGCATCACCGCCGAGAAACATCATGCGCACCGGCGTCGTGGCCCGCACGGTAATGGCGTCGCCCGGCCGGAAGATCAGCAGGCAAGGACCCGTATGACGATCGCCCGCGATATCGACCTCGCCATCGACGACATAGATCGCGCGCTCTTCATGATCCAGATCGAGCGGCACGGTCTTGCCGGCTTCCAGCGTCACCTCCGCATAGAACCACGGCGAGACCATCGACACGGGCGAGGTCACGCCGAACGCGCGACCGGCGATGATGCGCGCGTTGAAGCCCGTATCGGACACGGTCGGCAGCAACGAAGCGCCGTAATGCTGAAACGACGGCGCGATTTCCTCCGACGCCTTCGGCAATGCGATCCAGCTTTGCAGGCCGAGCATCATCTGGCCATCGCGGCGCTGAACGTCGGGCGTGCGTTCCGAATGCGCGATGCCACGGCCGGCCGTCATCAGGTTCATGGCGCCGGGCTGAATTTCCTGAATGTTGCCCTCGCTATCGCGGTGCATGATGCTGCCGTCGAATAGATAGGTAACCGTGGCCAGTCCGATATGCGGATGCGGCCGCACGTCCATGCCCTTGCCGGACATGAACTGCACCGGCCCGAAATGATCGAAGAAGATAAACGGACCGACCATCTGCCGCTTGCCGTGCGGCAGAGCGCGACGCACTTGGAAGCCATCGCCGAGATCGCGCGTGCGCGGAACGATCACGAGTTCAAGGGCGTCGCAGGATTGCGCGTCCCCGAGAAACGGGTCTTTGTCCGGCATCCAGCTCATGGGTGATCCTCAGCGCAGCTTCAGCAAGCCGTCATTATCCAGGACACGGGCGCTGCTGACAACTCCGTCTGCGTGACGCAAGCAAGTGCAGTCGCTCCTCTACCAAAGAGGAGCGACTGCTTATCGCAATAACGCAAATGCTAAAGCGATTTGATCTGGACCTTGCGGAATTTGATGACGCCCGAGCCGTATTGCAAAGCGAGCGGCCCGGCCGCGTGCTTCGTATCCTGCACGTCTGCGGTTTTTTCGCCGTTGAAGATCACGACGAGATGTCCGCCCTTTGCGGTGATATCAAACGTATTCCACTTACCCGCCGCCTTGGGCATCGGATCGACCTTGGCAACGTCGACGATCGCGCCGGTGCCATAAGTGGGATCGGGTCGCTTGTCGAAGATATTGACCTCGTAACAGCCCTTCGCCCCGATCACTTTCGGATCTTCGCAGCGAATGAAGATGCCGCTGTTGGCATCGGCATCGGCCCAGAATTCGGCCTTGATCTGGAAATCCTTGTAGGAGGTTTTGCTGACGAGATAGGCCGGGTCTTTGCCGATCAATTTGTCGGCCGTGAGCGCGCCCTCCTTCATCTCCCAGTTGGCGTCGCCGACTTTATCCCATTCGCCCATCTTGGTGGCGTCGACAAGCGTGACCCATCCCGCTTCGCTCTGAGCGGACGCGGTGTCGATGTTTTGTAGAACGGCAAAGCCAGTGGCCAGACCAAAAGACGTGGCGAGCGTCATCGCAAGCAAGCGCTTCATCGTATTATCCTCCCGGTTTTTATCGTTGCAAGGACGATACGTCCGGGAGCCGCTATTTGTAAACAGCCGTCGCGCTTTGCTTATTGCCGGCCGAGATGCGCAGCCTCGGCGACGCGCTCATACGTCTCAAGTGCCATGATCGCATCGGCGAAACGATCGGCGCGCTTGTCGAGCACGGGGCGCGCGAGCAAAAGGAATTTCTGCTGCATCGCCCGCGCATCCGGGAACGAGCCTGGCTCGCCGGACGGATCGTCATGAATGCGTTCGTGCAACCCGCCGTCATCGGTGTGGATGCTGACGCGCGCGCCGAACGGATGAGCGCGGCCTTCGAGGCGATCGTCTTGCACCACGTCGAACTTATCGGCGAGCGCGTTGATCGCACTGTCGCCGAGCCGGGTGTAATCGTCCCAGCCGAAGCTTCCCTGATCGAGGGCCAGCGCGCCGGTAAAGAACATCGAGAACTGCCCGCCGACGATCGAGTCCGGACGCCGCTTCGTCGCCTCGTCGCCGGTCAGCGTGATGCCGTTGCGATGCAGGCCGATCTCGACGCGCTTGACCTGATCGGGCGTCAAATTGTGCTCGCGACGCATCGCGATCAGTGCGTCGATCGCGGCATGCGTGTAGCGGCAACTCGGATAAGGCTTCACGCCGATCTTCATCGTCTCGTAAATCGTGCCGAGACCAGCCGTGGCTTTGTCCGGGTGCGCGTCGTCGCTGTAGCCGACCAGCAACCCGTGCTTGCCCTCGACGGATTCCGTTGCACCGAGAAAATCGTTGCGCGCCAACGTCGCTGCGATGACGCCGTTCATCGCGGACGCACCGACCTGATATCGCTTATTCCACGCGCCGTTGACGAGGAATTGCAGCGACCCGGCGGCCTGACTGCCGGACACGCCGAAGGCCGACACGATCTGCTCTTTGGTGAGGCCGAACAGCTTCGCCGCAGCAGCCGCCGCGCCATAGGTGCCGGCCGTTGCAGTGGGATGAAAACCGCGGGCGTAATGCGAGGTGGGATCGAGCGCGTTGCCGAGCCGGCAGCACACCTCATAGCCGGCGACGATCGCCGTCAAAACTTCACGACCGGACGATCCCATCATTTCGCCAACGGCGAAGGCAGCGGGCACCACGGGCGCGGACGGATGCAGCGACGAATCCGCATGGGTGTCGTCGAAATCGAGCGAATGGCCCATCGCGCCGTTGAGAAGCGCCGCAACGGCGGGCGTCCAGGTGCGCGTGTCGCCGAAGACCGTCGACTCGCCTTTGCCGTCGAGCGACAGCGCTTCGACCATTTTGACGATCGAGGGAGTCGACTCGGATTCTTGTCGCGCGCGGATGGCACTGCCGAGAAAATCCAGCGTCAACGTCTTCGCGCGCGTGAGAACCTCCGTGGGGATGTCCTCGAATTTGAGATTGGCGACGTAAGCGGCAAGCGTTGCGGTTTCATCGGCCATCGCGGCAGTCCTTGGATTTTTGGTTTCGTCCCGTTGTTAGTCGGCACGCTACGGCGTCCGCGCGGGCCGTTCAACCCGCATCGACGCAGGGCAGCTCGCGCGCAGGCATGGACGTGGCCATTTTTGCCGCGCATTGTCGCAGACAAAATAAAAGAGGGAACGCCATGACGATCGGCTATCTGCGGCTGCGGCAAATCTGTCTGGTGTCGCGCAATCTCGCGCGCGCAATCGACGACATCGAAATGATTTTCGGCGTGCGCCTATGCCATCGCGATCCCGCCGTCGGTAAATATGGGCTTGAAAACGCGCTGTTTCCATTCGGTCATAGCTTCCTCGAAGTGGTGGCGCCGACCCGTGATGGCACTGCCGCCGGGCGCTTTCTCGATCGCTCCGGCGGCATCGGTGGCTACATGGCGATCTTCAATTGCGACGACGTCGCGCGGCGCGAGGCGCATGCGGTTTCACTCGGCATCGCGATCGCGCATCGGATGCAATACGAGGCTTTCACCGGCGTGCAACTGCACCCGCGCGATTGCCGCGCGGCGATGATCGAGTTCGACGCCACACGCGGCGGCGAGGCGCTCGACGGACCTTATTGGCCGGCGGGGCATGACTGGCAATCGCATATCAAGACCGATGTGACGCGCGGCATCTCGCGCATCGATATCGAAAGTCCGATGCCGCACGACATCGCGGCGCACTGGTCCGCCATCACGGAGATCAAGCTGGGTGACGATCTGACGTTGCCGACATCGCTGATCGACATCCGCTTCGTGCAAGGCGGCCCGCGCGAAACGCTGCGCACGATACATCTCGACGTTGCCGATCCCGACGCCGTCAATCGCGGCGCGGAACAACGCGGCTACCGCGTCATCGACCGCTCGATCGACCTGTGCGGCGTGCGTTTTTGCTATTGAGCGCAATCGTAAGACTTCGCAAACCATATTGATTCAAGTTGTCGGACAATTGCGAACTTCCGTCTGTCCCATGCTGTTGTGGGTCATCGTCGTGAAGGGAAGCCCGTCGTGTCCAGTATCGAACTGCGTAACCAGATCGCCAAATGCCGCCGCCTCGCGCGCTCCGCCGATGCGGAAACGGCGCGGCGTTTGCTCGAACTCGCCGACGAATATGAAGCGCAGGTCGCGCAGCAAAAGCCGACCGCGCAATAGTCAGACGGGTGTGGCGGCCGGCCAATTGATGACCGGCGCGGCGCGCGAAAAGCTGATGCGGCCGTTTTTCATGCCCATCAGCGGCTGCGCCAATTCCGCGACCGCGGCCTCGGCGGATTCGCAATCCAAAACAATGACATCCGCGGGATTTCCGACGACGATTCCATAGTTTTTCAAGTTCATCAGACGCGCGGGTTCAAATGTGACGGTATCGAGGCAGTCTGCCAGCTCGGTGCGCTGACCGATCTGCGCGACATTAGCGTACAAATTCGCCATTCGGACCAGCGAACAGTCGCCGAACGGCGTGAACGGGTTCAGCACATTGTTGGTGGAGAGCGAACAGGTCACGCCCATTTCGCGCAACAGATGCGCCGGCGCGACGCCGCGCGGCACGAGATGATCCGAGCCGCGCCCCATCAGATAAAGATCGGTCGCGGGCAACACCGTGACGGCCACGCCCGACGCGGCGAGCTTCTTGCCGACGATCTTCAGCGACGCGGAATCGAGCGCGGACAATTTGCTAACGTGTCCGATTGCGACACGTCCGCCCCAACCATAGGCATCGGCCTGGCGACAGACTTCGTCGAGATGCATCCATGACGGATCGAGATCGAAGTCGAGATGGAAATCGATGTCGATGTCGTAGCGTTTCGCGAGTTCGAAAATGCGCGCGATCTGACCGTGCGGATCGCTATCGACATACGGCACGCCGCCGATCGAGCCAGCGCCGCGCTCGCATGCTTCGACGAGCAGCTCGTCGCAGCCGGGATCGTTGAGCAGACCTTCTTGCGGGAACGCGCAGAGTTCGAGATCGACCGCCCACGCCATATCGCGTTTGAGCTTCGCGATCGCATCGAAGCCCTTGAGGCCGATGCGCGGATCGATCTCGACATGGGTCCGCATCCGCGTCGTGCCTTGCACGATCGCTTTTTCCAGCGTGCGTTTGCCGCGCGCGTAGATGTCGTCTTCGGTGAAGTCGCGCTTCGCGGCCGCCACCGACGCGATCACATCCGACAACGCGCCGCTGGCGCAGGTGCAGCGATCCGAGATGCAGGATTTGTCGAGATGAATATGCGTCTCGATAAATCCCGGCACCAGCAAGCGGCCGTCGCACGCGATCTCGCGCGACGCGTCGCCAGCCGCCATCGACGCATCGTGGCCGACGAATGCGATGCGGCCGTCGCGAACGCCGATGTCGACCGGGTCAAGACCACCGCCGGCGATGCGGCCGTTGCGGAACACGTAATCGAACATCGGATCAGGCCTTGATAACGTTGCGGGTCAGAATG
>JANMAN010000722.1:0-6174 GCA_031359885.1 Tardiphaga sp.
GTGTTCTGCGCGCTCATGATCAGAACCGGCAGATTGGGCCGCAGCTTCTTGATCCGCGGCAACAGATCGAAGGCGTTCTCGTCCGGCATCACCACGTCGGTGATAACCAGATCGCCCTCGCCCTGGCTGATCCAACGCCACAGCGTCGCGGCGTTGCCGGTCGACCGCACTTCGTATCCGGCGCGCGACAGCGCCTGATTGAGCACGGTTCTTATCGCCGCATCGTCGTCGGCGACCAGAATGCTTCCCGCTGGCATGGATACCTCTTTGGGGTCCTCTTGGGTCCTCAGGTCCGTCAAGCGGGTGCCGGCCCGGCGCCGTCACCAGTGAACATGGGCATCAGCACGCGGAACACCGTGTGCCGTGCTTGTGATTCGCATTCGATGATGCCGCCGTGGTCGCCGATGATCTTGGCGACGAGCGCAAGGCCGAGACCGCTGCCGGTCGGCTTGGTGCTCACGAACGGATCGAACAGATGGGGTCTCAGATCTTCGGACACGCCCGGCCCGTTGTCCTTGACGCAGAACTCCAGCGGAAGCGACACGCGGGATTTCTTGCCCGGCAACGACAGCCGCACGCCCGGCCGAAACGCTGTGGTGAGTTGAATCTCGCCGTCGGTGCCGAGTTCGGCGACGGCTTCGGCGGCATTCTTCACGAGATTCAAAAACACCTGAATCAACTGGTCCTGATTGGCCAGCACCGGCGGCAGCGACGGATCGTATTCTTCGCTGAAACGGACGTTGCGCGCGAAGCCGGATTGCGCGAGCCGCTTCACGTGATCGAGCACCGAATGGATGTTGACCGCGCCACGCGCGACTGGGCGTTCGTCGCCGAACACCTCCATCCGATCGACCAGCGTCACGATGCGGTCGGCCTCGTCGCAAATCAGCCGCGTCAGCATCCGGTCTTCGGACGAAGCGGCTTGTTCGAGCAACTGCGCCGCGCCACGAATACCGGACAGCGGGTTCTTGATCTCATGCGCCAACATCGCCGCCAGCGCGATCACCGAGCGCGCGGCACTGCGATGGGTTAATTGCCGATCCATCTTGTCGGCGATGGTGCGCTCTTGCAGCATCACGACGATATGCCCGGGACGTTCGGTCAACGGCGCCACATGCAGATCGACTTGCCGGTCGCCGCCGATGCGCGGCGTGCCGAGATCGACCTTGTATTCGTTGACCGGCGAATTGTTGCGGCGGACCTGATCGATCAGCGCCAATAGCGGACTGCCGAACGGCACGAGTTCTTTCAAAAACTGCCGACGCAAAAATTGCACGGAAAACTCGAAGAAGGATTCCGCCGCCATATTGGCGTCAACGATCTTGCCGTCCGGCGCGATCATCAGAACGGGATTCGGCAGCGCGTTCAGCAACGCTTCGCTGTTGTTGGTGACGGCCCCGCGCTGATCGTGAGCGACGGTCATGCGGCCCTCCGCTGCGGCGCGGAGGAGCCGAAGTCGTCATAGGCGTCGGCCAAATCGCGCACGACGTTGGCAGCGTTGTCTGCGGTCAGGATCGCCTGCCGCCAGCGCTTCAGGTTTTCGACCGGCGCGCCGCTGGTTTCGGCCGCGACGTCGAGCGCCCAGCCGAGATGCTTGCGCGCATAACGAAGTCCGATGCGCAATCCGTAATTTGCCAAGACGTCGTCATAAAGCGTGGCGATGTACCCATGCTGCTGCGGCAAATCGGGCGCTGACTCGGCCGCACCGCCGTCAAGGCGACGGCCGATCTGTCCCGGCAGCCAAGGCCGACCATAGGCGCCGCGGCCCATCATCACGGCGTCTGCGCCGGAGCGTTCGAGCGCGGTCAAAGCCTTGTCGTAGGATGTGATGTCGCCGTTGACGACGAGCGGAATGTCGATCGCGTCGCGGACCGCGCGGACGGCACTCCAATCGGCCACGCCCTTGTAGAACTGGCAGCGGGTCCGGCCATGCACGGTGATGAGCCGGATGCCGGCGTCCTGCGCGCGCCTTGCAAGCTCGGGTGCGTTGCGTGTGGAGTCGTCCCAGCCCAGCCGCATCTTCAGCGTCACTGGGATTCGCACCGCACCTATCGTGGCGTCGATCAGCGTCATGGCGTGATCGAGATCGCGCATCAGCGCGGACCCGGACTGACCGCCCGTCACGTGGCGGGCCGGGCAACCCATATTGATGTCGATGATATCAGCGCCGCCGGCTTCGGCGATGCGGGCACCCTCCGCCATCCAATGCGTCTCGCAGCCCGCGAGTTGCACGACATGTGGACCGATGCCGGTCGCTTCGCAGCGCAGGACCGACATCGGTCGGCCGCGCGCCAGGTCGTCGCTGGCGGTCATCTCGGACACGACCAACCCTGCTCCGAGCCGCGCCGCCAATTTGCGAAACGGCACGTCGGTAATGCCCGACATCGGTGCGAGCAGCACCCGGTTTGCGACCGGGATATCTCCGACCATCAATTTCGAAAGGGACTGGTTGACCGCAGCGGACACGAAAACTCTCTGATTGCACACGGCTGCATCATTTGGCCGCAACCCATCTTGCGCTTACTTCTTAAGCAGTCAAGCGGTGTGCCTACACAATAGCCATGTGATTTGTGATTGCAAGTGCAGTGCAACAATTATCCGGGATAATATTGCCTGAAATCATGATGGTTTTTTCGTACGCCGTGCTAATGGCTCTCCGCCGTCGCGCCGTCGGCAAAGTCTCCTTTTGCACGTCAGACCGTCGGAAAATATGCCGTCCCCACCAAAAACTGCCGCAATAATCGTCGCTGCCGGTCGCGGCCTGCGCGCCGGTGCCGGCGGACCGAAACAATACCGCATGATCGCCGGCCGCAGCGTCATCGCGCGCGCGCTGGCGCCGTTTTGTGGCCATGCCGCCGTCAGCGCCGTGCAGCCGGTTGTCAACCCCGACGATTCGGCGATGTTCGCCGAAGCGGTCGAGGGCTTGTCCTGCAATGCCGCCGTCAACGGCGGCGCGACGCGACAGGCATCGGTTCATGCCGGTCTCGAAGCCCTTGCCGCCCAAAAGCCGGACATCGTGTTGATTCACGACGCGGCGAGGCCGTTCGTGACAGATGGCGTCATCGATCGCGCCATCGCCGCCGCCGCCCTGACCGGCGCCGCGATACCGACGGCACCTGTCACCGACACCATCAAGCAGGTCGATGAAAACGGCGCGGTGATCGCGACGCCGGACCGCGCGCAATTGCGGATCGCGCAGACGCCGCAGGCGTTCAAGTTCGACATCATCCTCGACGCGCATCGCCGCGCCGCCCGCGACGGCCGCAGCGATTTCACCGACGACGCAGCGATCGCCGAATGGGCGGGATTGACGGTCGCGACCTTTGAAGGCGATCCTGCGAATATGAAGCTTACCACACCGGATGATTTCGTGCGCGAAGAAGCGCGGCTGTCCGCAACACTCGGCGCATCGCTGGGCGACGTCAGGACCGGCACGGGTTATGACGTGCATGCCTTCGGCGACGGCGACCATGTGATGATCTGCGGTATCCGCGTGCCGCACAGCAAAGGCTTTCTGGCGCATTCCGACGGCGACGTCGGATTGCACGCGCTCGTGGATGCGATCTTGGGCGCGCTGGCAGACGGCGATATCGGATCGCACTTTCCGCCGAGCGACGACAAGTGGAAGGGCGCGGCGTCCGATGCTTTTTTGACGTACGCCGTCGAGCGCGTGACCGCGCGAGGTGGTCGGATCGCTCATATCGACGTGACGTTGATCTGCGAGCGTCCGAAAATCGGTCCGCTGCGCGATGTGATGCGCGCACGCGTTGCCGAGATCACGGGCCTACCGTTGTCGCGCGTTGCGGTGAAGGCGACGACGAGCGAACGGCTTGGGTTTACCGGTCGCGAGGAAGGCATCGCGGCGATGGCGAGTGCCTCTATTCGTTTGCCCTGGCAAGAAACCTAAGGTCTCTGAAATGGCCGACAGCAGCGACGCCCGCCCCCTCGCCCGCGCGCTGCTCGACCTCTGCCGCAGTCGCAAGCTCATGATCGCAACGGCCGAGTCCTGCACCGGCGGATTGGTCGCGGCAGGCCTTACTGAAATCCCCGGCTCGTCGGATGTCATCGACCGCGGCTTCGTGACCTATTCCAACGAGGCCAAGCGCGCGATGCTCGGCGTCGAGACGACGACGCTGGAGAATTTCGGCGCGGTCAGCAAAGAAACCGCGATCGCGATGGCGATCGGCGCGCTGGAAAAAGCCGACGTCGATCTCGCCGTGTCGATCACCGGGATCGCCGGCCCCGGCGGCGCGACGCCCGGCAAACCCGTTGGGCTCGTCCATCTCGCCGCCGCATCGCGCGACGGCCGCATCGTCAGCCGCGAATGCCGCTTCGGCGCGATCGGGCGCACGCAGGTGCGTCAGCGCTCGGTGCTCGAAGCCTTGCGGATGCTGACGGAATTGGCCCGCGGCCCGCAGCCGCCGGCAAAGAAAGCCGTTCGCGCCGTCGAGGCCCGCGTCGCCCGCACGCCGCGTCGCAGCGCTGCCAAACGCCGCGTGACGAAGCGGGTAGTGAAGAAGCTGACCACATAGCAAGTTTCATTCAAGACACGGTGTCATCGCCCGGCGCGTGTGCCCTTGCACACGGAGACCGGGCGATCCAGTACACGCAGTCCAATGTGTACTGGATCACCCGGTCTTCGCGCGCGAAGTTGCGCGCTGCCGGGTGATGACGGCCTGACCTAAGTCGGACGATTTTAGGATGAGGAGATTACCGACGGCTTCCGCACCCCATAGACCTGATCGGCGCGTTTCTCGAACGCCGCCGCAAATCGCTGGAACGCCGTGTCGAACATCGCACCCATCAGGATGGCGAGCATCCGGCTTTTGAATTCGTACGAGATAAAAAAACTCACATCGCTGTCGGCATTGCCTTTCGGCTCGAACGTCCAACGATTTTCCAATTTGGAGAACGGCCCCTGCAAATATTCGACGAGAATTTTGCGGTTGGCGCGGTCGAGCGTCACGCGGCTGGTGAACGCCTCGCGCACCAGGTTGAACGACACGGTCATATCCGCGACGATCACTTCGGTGCCGTCGGGCTTCTGGCTGCGGCTACGCACTTTCAGCGCTTTGCACAGCGGCACGAATTCCGGATATTTTTCGACATCTGCGACGAGATCGAACATCTCGTCGGCGCTGTGGCGGACGCGTCGGCGGTTGATGAATTGCGGCATATTTCTATCGCGCCAAGGCGGCGCGTGCCGCCTGTAATTTTGCGAAGTCCTCGCCCGCATGGTGCGACGAACGTGTCAGCGGGCTCGCCGACACCATCAAAAACCCCTTGGTGTAGGCGACCTTCTCATAGCCCGCGAATTCGTCCGGCGAAACGTAACGCATCACCTGATGATGCTTGCGGGTCGGCTGCAGATATTGCCCGATGGTCAAAAAATCCACCTCGCCGGATCGCAGATCGTCCATCACCTGCAACACCTCATGGCGCTCCTCGCCAAGCCCCACCATGATTCCGGATTTGGTGAAGATCGTCGCGTCGAGTTCTTTCACCCGTTGCAGCAGGCGGATCGAATGAAAATAACGCGCGCCGGGCCGCACCGTCAGATAGCGCGACGGCACGGTTTCGAGATTGTGGTTGAACACGTCGGGTTTGGCCGCGACGACTTGCTCCAACGCGCCGGGCTTGCGCAGAAAATCCGGCGTCAAAATTTCGATCGTCGTGGTCGGGCACGCCGTGCGGATCGCGCGAATGGTTTGCGCGAAATGGTCCGCGCCGCCATCCGCGAGATCGTCCCGATCGACCGAGGTGATGACGACGTGGCGCAGGCCGAGTTTCGACACCGCCAACGCGACGTGCTCCGGTTCGCTGGCATCCAGCGCGCCGGGCATTCCCGTCTTAACGTTGCAGAACGCACAGGCGCGCGTGCAGGTGTCGCCCATGATCATGAAGGTCGCGTGCTTCTTGTCCCAGCACTCGCCGATATTCGGGCAGCCGGCCTCCTCACAGACGGTGACGAGGCCGTTCTCCTTGACGATCTTCCGGGTATCGGCGTAGCCGCACGTATTCGGCGCGCGCACCCTGATCCAGTCCGGTTTCGGGGGCGACAGCGCATCCGGCCGATTCACCTTTTCGGGGTGACGCGGGCGTACCTGGTTCAGGGAGACGGTATCGACGAGCACGACCATGTTGAGTCCGGAATATTGCGAGAACACCTAGCTA
>JANMAN010000725.1:0-1683 GCA_031359885.1 Tardiphaga sp.
CTCGTCGCCCCGGACGCGAATATGTTCGGATGTGAGATAGTGCACATTCAGCACGAGGGCAGGATTTCGCTTTTGCCCCCAGAACGCCTGAAAGTGTTGACGGATCGCGTCTTTCCCGATGCATTTTCCGAACTGGTGATCGTAAAACGATCCGACGCCTTCCCAAACGGCGTCTTGCGTATAGAGATCGAGGATCGCTTCGATACGCTCGTCGTCGTCGGCGATGTTCGGCTCCGGGCAAGGCGTGTCGCACAGCATCATGTAACGGGATTGGACCTTACGGATATCGGCCTCTGCAAGCAGTCGATTCACCTTCGCCGACAGATCAGCGACGGTCTGGACTAAATGATCTGGATTATTCTGACCAAGGTCGTTCATGACGTGTCCGAGTTTGAATTCTATCGTAGCGGCCGGGCTAAATATCGAGGACCAGTTGCGGCGTCTTTGACCGCGAACAGCAGATCAGCATCTGGTCGTTTGCGTTCTTCTCGTCATCGTTCAAATATGAATCGCGATGATCGGGTACGCCGTCGAGAACGTTGCACAAACACGTTCCGCAAACGCCGTTCTCGCATGACACATCGACTTTGATGCCCGCGGCGGCCAGCGCCTTGACGATGGTTATGCCTGCGGGAATCGCAATCGTCCGGTCAGACTGCGCAAGAACGACTTCGAATGCCGAGCCGGACGTGTCCACGTCGGCGCTGAAGTGCTCTTGATGAATCGCATCGTCCTCGAAGCCGAGCTGCCGGGCGTCAGCGATGATGTTATCCATAAAAACGGCCGGGCCGCAGAGATAGAGATGCACACCCGGCTTCGGCGGAGAGATGTCTTTCGCGACGTCGATCCGCGACCCACCGGGATCGGCACTGAAGTGCCAGCGAATCTTGTCACTGAATCGCGCCTGCGCGAGTCCTGTCCGAAAGGCGGCCCTGTTTTCCTGGCGTGCACAGTAATGCAGTTCGAAGGACTGCCCTGCCGCGGCCAATTGATAGGCCATCGATACGATCGGCGTGATGCCGATTCCGCCGCCGATCAACACCGAATGCGTGGCGTCATCTCGAAGCGCAAAATGATTACGCGGGGTACTGACGCGGACGTGCTGACCGACCTGAAAATGTTGATGTATTCCAGCAGATCCGCCGCGCGATTTCGGGTCTAGCAACACCCCGAGACGGTATCGGCCGGTGTCGAGAGGATCGCCGCACAAGGAGTATTGGCGCACGACGTCTCCGACGTGAACATCGATATGTGCGCCAGCCTCATAGGCAGGGAGAGCAGTTCCAGCCGGCGCGACAAGATCGAGCAGCACGATGCCATCGGTCTGATCGTTTCGATCGGCGATGAGAAGGTCCAGCATTTGCTCGGTCATCGGATGCTTTCGAAGTTGATGTTACTCCCGGAAACGGGTGCGCAGCTCAGCGCATAAACAATCCGCCGTTAACGTCCCACGTCGCGCCGGTCACGAAGGCTGCGGCCGGAGACGCCAATTCAGCCACCATGCGTCCGACGAAATGCGGGTCGCCGATGTCTCCGACGGGAATGGCTTGCCGCAGCTCGGATAGTTTTTCTGGCGACACGGTCCGGTGAACCATTGGCAAATCGAGCGGTCCCGGCGCGACTGCATTGACGGTGATTCCAAATTTTCCGAGATCGCGCGCAAAGACTTTTGTCAGCGCGATG
>JANMAN010000727.1:0-9537 GCA_031359885.1 Tardiphaga sp.
TGTTTGACGATGACGCAGGCCGCCGTGCGCGCTGCATCGAATTCACCGATGCATTCATAAGCCGCGTCGGTATCGTTGATGTTGTTGTAGGACAATTCCTTGCCCTGCATTTGGCGTGCTGTCGCGACGCCGGGCCGTTGCTCGGGCGTGCGATAGAACGCCGCCGTCTGATGCGGATTCTCGCCGTAGCGCAGCGACTGAATGAGCTTGCCGCCGACCGCACGAAAGTCCGGCGCATCGATATCGAGCTGTTGCGCGAACCAATTTGAAATCGCGGCATCATATGCGGCGGTGCGCGCATAGGCCTTCGCCGCCAGACGACGCCGGAGTGTGCGCGTTGTCGCGCCGCCATGCGCGTTCAGTTCGTCGAGGACGGCTTGATAATCGGATGCCTCGACCACGACAGCGACGTCGTCATGGTTCTTGGCGGCGGCGCGAATCATCGCGGGACCGCCGATGTCAATATTCTCGATGCAGTCGTCGTAAGCCGCGCCCTTCTCGACGGTCGCCTCGAACGGATACAAATTCACGACCAGCAGATCGATCGGCAGTATCTTGTGCTGCGTCATCGCGTTCGTGTGTTCGGCGTTGGCGCGGATTGCAAGCAGCCCGCCATGCACGTTCGGATGCAGCGTCTTGACGCGGCCGTCCATCATCTCGGGAAAACCGGTCAGTTCGGACACATCGCGAACAGCGAGTCCCGCCGCCGCGATCGCCTTCGCCGTACCGCCGGTCGAGACCAGTTCGACGCCATGCGCAGCCAGCGCGCGCGCAAAATCGATCAGTCCGGATTTGTCGGATACGGACAGCAAAGCGCGGGTCACGCGGCGCGGATGGTCGGTCATGAATGGTCCTCGTCTCAGCGGTTTATCAATAGCTCTTACCGCGCATCGACGGCAGCGTGCTCCCTCTCCCGCTCTTGCGGGGAGGGTCGGGGTGAGGGCTAGTCGCTTGACTTGCGATACATGATCTCGCTCACGAGGTGAACCAAGGAACGAAAGAACGGCAATTTAGCTGATTGCAATGCGTCAGACCCCCACCCCAACCCTCCCCCGCAAGCGGGAGAGGGGCAGGTTCGCCGATGCCGTACGTCCTTGATCCACGACGACGACGGTTCACCTACAACGGCAATTCCGGCTCGCGTCGCGCATTGCGGCCAGCCTTGGTCGCCGACGCGGATGTCGAGGACCGCGTAAAACTCCAGCGCACGCTGGATGTCTGCCGCGCATTTTGCCGGATCACGATCTGCGCGGTGCGGCGCGGGCCGTCATTGCCGGCCAGGAAAACGCTGTCTTCAAGATCGACCTTGTCGTCGAGCGCCTCGAAGGTCCAGACGTCGCGGTTCGGCAGCACCAGCATCACGCCGCGCGCGTCGCTGAGTCGGCTCGCCTTGACCGACGGATGAAGATGGAAGCGGATCGCGTAATCGGTCTCGGTGCCTTTCAAGCGCGCACCGGGAGCGGGCCCGACGCTGTCCTCGCCGTCGAGTCGCGTGCCGTCATTCGTCGCCATCAGCACGCGGCGATGCACAGCTCCGAATCTGGCGAAGTAACCGTCATGCGCGGTCGACAACATGATGCCGTTCTCGACCGCTTCGCGATAATTCTCGACATTGACAGGACCGCCGACGATCGGCGCCCCCTGCAGATAGCGCTTCATCGCTGTCAGCTCGACGAATTGGCACGACGAGGTGTCGCGATAGATCAGCGTCGAATGCGCCGCCGTACCGCGCGCGAAGGTGCGCCAGTTTTCGCGGCCGGTCATCGGCATCCCGCAATTGACGACGATGCGGCTTGTGCCCGACGACAATTCGAGCGCGAGACATCCGGCATGAGCGTCGTGACTGATGGTCGGGGCAGGCGGCGGCCCGGTGTCAATGATGACGGTCATTGCGCCGGCGTCGATCCGCTGAAAGCCGCTATGCGGCATGTTGGCCATCGGCGCGCCGTGGGTGTCGTCATACGCGAGCAGGGTCGCCAACAAATGCGACGGCGCGCTGCTCATCCCATTGAACAACGCGAAGCTGCCGTCGCCGTGCCGGAAGAAACGCAGCATCGGCATCATACGGTCGATGGCGTTCAGCAGCGCCGGCGGCGGCGCGATGTTGCGCGCAGCAAAGGTCTGCCGCAGCGGCAGCAAATCCGTGAGCAGATCGACCAGCGCGCCGGGATTGCGTGAGATATGTCCGCCGTCCGGCAGGATCTGGCGCTGCAATTCGTCGGAGAGCTTGCGCGTCGCGGCCCGGATCGCGCCGGACTGGTTGGCGAGACAGAGCGACGCGTAGCACAGCGCGATCAGCACTTGCAGGCGCGGCACTCCATCCGCGGTATCGCTCATCGCATAACGCAAGCTACGCAGTTCGCGAGTCAGCGCGCGCAGATAACGGCGATAGAACCGATTGTCGCTCTCGCTCAACACCATGGGAGCTTGCGACAGGAATGAAATGACGCGGCGCGCCATCACTTCGGGCCGCCGTCCCACCGGCCGCCGACGCGACGTGTTCGACAGCCAGTCTTCGACAAGCGAGCGGGCATTGGCGCGCGTAATCGCCGTATCGGCGGCGCGCAGATGGCGTAGCCAGCCGAAGCCGAGCAGCGCCACCTCCCAGTCTTCGGACGGCGGTTCGAGGTCGAAGATCGAACGGCCCTGGCAGGTCACGATCTTGCCTGCGAAAACGAATCGCCCGGCATAGATTTCGGCGGCGCGCGTGGCGTCGGCGGTGCGCAGATCGTGCGGCGCGATGATCAGCCGGTCGGCACGGCCGGGCCACAACCGCGTCATTGCCACCGAGCTGCCCCGCACGCGCGCCATCACGTTGCGTCCGAAACGGCGCAAAATCAGGGTCGATATTCGTCTGCGATGTGCGACCGACACGCGTGCCTTTGCGACCTGAATGAGCGATCTCGGGAGCTTCGAGCGACTGATCCGGACAATGGTCCGCGAATCCCCGGTGCGGGGATACGTCGCCTGCATACTATAGGGAGCTTTGGGATTGGACGAAATTCGGTTGCTGAATCAGCTTTTGACCAACCGAGCCGCGTAGAATCCATCCAGCCCGCCGAGCCGGGGATCGTCGTGCGGCAAATGACACGGCAGCGTGCGCAGATCGCCGTCGGCATTGACGATTTCAGCAAGTCCGCCGACCTCGGACGCGTCAACCGGCACGCGCCGCATCTCCGGCATGTCCGCCAGCAGGGCCGCGACAGCCAGCTCGCCCTCCTCCGGCTCCAGCGAGCAGGTGCAGTAAACCAGCGTGCCGCCGGGCCTCAGAAGCGACACGGAATGCCGCAACAGCTTGGCCTGCAAGGCGCTCAGCGCGCTGATGTCGGCGTCCTGCTTCAACCAGGCGACGTCGGGATGGCGGCGGATGGTGCCGGTCGAAGCGCAAGGCGCATCGACGAGAATGCCGTCGAATTCGGCCCGCTCCGGCTTCCATTCGGTGGCATCGGCAACGGTCGTCGTTGCTTCGAGCCCCAACCTGGCGAGATTTTCGCGCAGCCGCGCGACCCGGTTCGGCGAGCGGTCGATCGCCGTCACCTCAGCGCCGCCGTGAATGAGCTGGGCGGTTTTGCCGCCAGGCGCTGCGCACAAATCGGCGATGCGCTTGCCTTTAAGGTCGCCAAACAGCTTGGCCGGCAACGCGGCGGCGGCGTCCTGCACCCACCATTGTCCTTCATTAAAGCCCGGCAGCATCGGCACCGAGCCTTGCAAAAGCGTGCGAACCGTTCCGGTCGGGAGCGTTTCGCCGTGCAGCCGCGTCGCCCATTGTCCGGCGTCGGCTTTCACGGTGAGGTCCAATGACGGCTCGTGCCCGAGCGCCAGCGCGATTGCGCGCGCTGTCTCGGCTCCGTAATGCGCGGTCCAGCGCGTCATCAGCCACGGCGGCACATCGAGCGTCTGATCTTTGACCTCGTCGATCAACGGCTGGCCCTCGCGGGCACAACGCCGCAGCACTGCGTTCACGAGACCTGCATATTTCGCGGCGCGCCGGTCGGATTGCACGAGCCGCACCGAGAGATCGACGGCGGCATGGTCCGGCACGTCCATCCACAGGATTTGCGCCGCGCCGATCAATAATGCGCTTTGCGCACGCGGCGCGTCGGTCGGAACGCCTTTGTCGAGCAGGCGCGAAAGGATGTGGCCCAGTGTGCCGAGGCGTCTCAAAATCGTGGCGACCGACCGGCGCATCAGCGCGCGGTCGCGATCGGCTAACGTCTTGAGGCCGGGATGGGCGGCGGCACCTTCGAGCTGATCGTCGAGCGTGCGACTTTTGTGCAGCACTCCGTCCAGAATATCCGCAGCAATTCTGCGAGCGGCCAGGCCAGGCACCTCGGTGGGCGGAGCGAATCGCGTTGGCGTCATGAGGCTAAGGACATCACAAAAGAGCAAGGCAGCGACATGATCTTGTTTGGCAGCCGAATATGCCAAATGTAAGAATCGAGATTCAGAATTGCCTTGATGATCGCACATTCCGAATGTGATCTCGGCCCGGAATTTTTGGACGATGGATGATGCCGATGAGCGACGATGCTGCCGATCCGATCGACGTGATCGAGACCCCGACCAAGGCGGAAGCGCCGCCGCCGCCGCCGAAAGTGCTAACGCCGGCCGCACAACGCGCACTGGCCGAAGCCGAAGAACGCCGCGCGGCCTATGCTGCCAAAGCGGAACAGCTTGCGAAGGAATTCCAGGGTCCGACCGGCCCCGAGCCCACGCGCTATGGGGACTGGGAAACCAAAGGCATCATCTCGGATTTTTGAGCGACATCCGTTCATCCCCGCGGACGCGGGGACCCCGGACTTTGGTTGGAAGTTTAGAAGTAATGGCACTGGATACCCGCTTGCGCGGGTATGAGCGGAGAGGTGAAGAAACTTACCGCGCCGTCACGACCACCGAAGTGCCGACCGACACGCGCTGATAGAGATCGGTGATGTCGGAATTCAGCATCCGCACGCATCCGTAGGACACGAAGCCGCCAATCGAACCGGGCCTGTTGGTGCCGTGGATCGCGTATTCGCCGCCGGCCAAGGTCATCGCCGCAACGCCCATCGGGTTGGCAGGCGAGCCGCCGGGGATCACATTCGGGATGTTCGGATTGTCACGCTTCACTTCGGCCGGTGGAGACCAGGCCGGCTCGCGATACTTGCCGTCGATTCGGGTCACGCCGGACCATTGCTTGCCGGGCTTGCCGACGCCGACAGGATAGCGGACGGCAGCACCTTCGCCGAGCACGAGATAAAGCCGACGTTCGCCGGTTTTGACCACGATTGTGCCAGGCGAATAATCGCCACGAAACGCCACGACGTCGGGCCGGGCCTGCGCCTGCGGGGTCGTCACGAGCCCCGCACTCAGCAAAACAGCGCAGCTCAACGCAATTCGGGCAGCCGCAATCTTCAATGACATCGTCGTCTCCAAAATCGAAATCGCCGTAAAAAAGGCGGCACCGCCGCAAATGTCGAGGCAGCATGGCCTATCGGGCTTAACCGACAGGACGGCCTCGCGGGAACCGGCGGACATCAAAGGAAAAAATGCGCGACAAAGTAAATGACTGGAAAACAACACAAGCGGGAAAATCGACCGGAAAAATGGTTTCTCGCAGAATTCGCCTGATAAAACCGACATCTGCGCAACATACGGCGAAGAAGTAGTGGCCGGGACCACTGGCATGTTGAAACCGTCACGACCACATGTTTACTATGTCACTGCGCGCCGTCAGTCGGCTCCGCGATACAGTGAAAGGAATGGTCCCTGACCACATCTGTATTGAAGGCCGGTCCGGCCAAACCCAAAACGAAAAAGACGGCGGCAAAATCGAGTGCTGCCAAATCCAAAGCTGTAAAGTCGCGCGCCGCGAAGACTGCGACAGCTCAGGCCGTCGCCAAGCCGGCGAAGCCTAAAACATCCAAGGCAACTTCTCCAAAGACCACGCCGATCAAGATCGCCAAGCCGAAAGCGGCCGTATCGCGGACCCGCAAGGCAAGCGCGTCAGTCGTCGCGAAGCCTGCCTCGGCCGGAAGTCCGACGCTCGATCTAATTCTCGCCCGCATCGACGACATGAAGGCCGAACAAACCATCACGATCGACCTGCGCGGCAAGTCGGCGTTTTCGGATTTTATGGTCGTAACCTCTGGCCGCTCCAATCGCCATGTCGGCGCGGTCGCCGAGACCATCGCGAAGGGCCTCAAAGAGCGTGGCATCAAGGGCTTGCACGTCGAGGGCCTGACCAATTGCGACTGGGTGCTGATCGATACCGGCGAGGTGATCGTCCACATCTTCCGTCCGGAAGTGCGCGAGTTTTACAATCTCGAACGGCTCTGGACACAGACCCCCGACGCGCTCGCAAAGCCGGCTTGACCATCATCGTCATTGCGAGGAGCCGGATTTCTCGTTTTCGAGATATTCGGCAACGAAGCAATCCAGTCTTTTAATTTTGGCGAAGAGCGATTGGATTGCTCCGCTCTGGCTCGTTCGGACAGAGCCGACTGGCAAGAAGCTCGTAATAACGAAAACGTCGGCATTCGCTCTCGGATTCGGCTACTCATCAGCCCATGCGTCTCAGCATCATCGCCATCGGCAAACTCAAGCAGGGTCCGGAGCGCGAGTTGGCGCAGCGCTATCACGAGCGCTTCGAGGAAACCGGCCGCAAGCTCGGGTTTCGCGGCCTGACGGTTCATGAGATTTCGGAAAGTCGCGCCCGCGAGGCGCAACCGCGGATCGCCGAGGAAGCCGCCGCCATCGCCGCGCTGATCCCAGACAAGGCTGCTATCGTCGCGTTGGACGAGCGCGGCGACAGTATCGATTCGGCGACACTGGCACGAACGCTCGGCAGTTGGCGCGATGAGGGCGTCCCAGACACGATCTTTCTGATCGGCGGCGCGGACGGACTTTCGCCCGAATTGCGGCGCAAAGCCAAAATGCGAATTGCGTTCGGCTCGGCGACGTGGCCGCATCAGATGGTGCGCGTGATGTTGCTGGAGCAAATCTACCGAGCCGCCACGATCTTGGCGGGTCATCCCTATCATCGGGTCTAACCTCTGGGTTTGAACGCATTGATGCAGACCGCGCGACCTACCAGCCTCGACACCCGAACCGCGCGTTGCGCGCTGTTGGCGTCGCTGCTGCTGTCGGGTGTCGTCGCGTCGCAAGCTTATGCGCAGACGTCGTCCGTGCCGCAGCAACAGGCAGCTGCGCCTTCTGTCGAGGACGTCAAACAACGCGAACAGGAATTGCAGGCCGCCCGCGACGCGCAAAAGAAAGCGGCCGAACTACAAGAGAAGCTCAAGGCCGATATCGCGGCGATCGGGCAGGACCGCAGCAAACTCAATCAGCAATTGATCGATGTGGCGGCTCGCGTGCGCGGTGTCGAAACGAACATCGACGACGCCGAAAAACGATTGGCTTCGTTGGACGCTCGCGACGCGCAGATTCGTGGCTCGCTGCAATCGCGGCGATCCGAAATCGTCGAAGTGCTATCTGCCCTGCAACGCGCCGGACGCCGGACGCCGCCTGCGCTTCTGGTGCGTCCGGAAGACGCGTTGAAGTCGCTGCGGACAGCGATGCTGCTCGGCGCTGTGGTGCCGGAGATGCGGGCGCGCGCCGAGCGACTTGCCGGTGATTTGTCCGAACTGGTCGATCTGCGCAAAGCAATCGCTGCGGAGCGTGACAAGCTCGCGACCGATCGCGACGCCTCCAAACTCGACCAGACCCGACTCGCCTCGCTGGTCGAGGAGCGTCAGCGCCTTCAAAACGTGGCCGAACAGAACATGGCGGCGGAACGCACCCGTTCGCTAACTCTCGCCAAGCAGGTCGACAGTCTGCAGGGCCTGATCGCCAAAATGGAACAGGATCTCGCCAGCGCCTCTAAGGCTGCGCAGACAGCGGCGCTCACAACCGGCAAGCCTGACGCCGGCGGTCCGACGAATGCGGCACGCCTCAGCCCTGCGATCGCCTTTGCATCGGCCAAGGGCCTGTTCGCGCGGCCGGTCAATGGCCCGAAGATTCGCGCTTTCGGCGGGTCGGACGGCGTCGGCGGTGTGCTGAAAGGCATTTCGCTCGCCGCCAAGCCCGGCGCACAGGTCACAACACCGTGTGATGGCTGGGTTGTCTATGCCGGCCCGTTCCGAAGTTACGGACAACTCTTGATCCTCAACGCCGGTGGTGGGTATCATGTGTTGATCGCCGGGATGCAGCAGATTTCGGTGAGCATCGGTCAGTTCGTGCTGACCGGAGAGCCTGTCGCGACCATGGGGACGACATCCCAGGTGGCGTCTGTTCTCGCGGCTAACCCAAGCCAGCCCGTGCTCTACATCGAGTTCCGTAAGGACGGCACTCCTATTGATCCTGGTCCATGGTGGGCCGCAAACGAAGGCGAAAAGGTCCGCGGATGATGCGCAAGACTTCAGTAATTCTGCTCAGTGCCGCGACCGGTGCCGCGCTGACCCTTTTTGTGACGCAGCCCCGCGCCGTGATGCTGGGTTCGACCGCGCGCGCCGCGACGTCCGATACGTATCGCCAACTCAATCTGTTCGGCGATGTCTTCGAGCGCGTGCGCAGCGACTACGTCGAGAAGCCGGACGACAGCAAGCTGGTCGAATCCGCGATCTCCGGGATGCTGACCGGCCTCGATCCGCATTCGAGCTACATGGATGCCAAGAGCTTCCGCGACATGCAGGTGCAGACCCGCGGCGAGTTCGGCGGTCTCGGCATCGAGGTCACGATGGAAGAGGGCCTGATCAAGGTCGTGGCGCCGATCGACGAGACGCCCGCCGCCAAGGCCGGCATCCTCGCCAACGACATCATCACCAAGCTCGACGACGAACAAGTGCAGGGTCTCACGCTCAATCAAGCCGTCGAGAAGATGCGCGGCCCGACCAACACCAAGATCAAGCTCACGGTGGTGCGCAAAGGCCAGGACAAGCCGATCGAGTTCTCGATCACGCGCGACGTCATCCGCGTGCGCGCGGTGCGCTCGACGGTCGAAGGCGACGACATCGGCTACATCCGCATGACGCAGTTCAACGAGCAGACCACTGACGGCCTCAAGAAGGCGATCGTCGACATCACGGCAAAACTGAGCGGCGACAAGCTCAAGGGCTACGTGCTCGACCTGCGCAACAACCCGGGCGGCCTGCTCGATCAGGCGATTTCGGTGTCGGATGCGTTCCTGCAGAAGGGCGAGATCGTCTCCACCCGCGGCCGCAATGCCGAGGAGACGCAGCGCTTCAACGCCCGTGCGGGCGACCTGACCAACGGCAAGCCGGTAATCGTGCTGATCAACGGCGGCTCCGCCTCGGCGTCCGAAATCGTCGCCGGCGCCTTGCAGGACCACAAGCGCGTCACCGTCATCGGCACGCGTTCGTTCGGCAAGGGTTCGGTGCAGACCATCATCCCGCTCGGCTCCGGCA
This sequence comes from Tardiphaga sp., assembly GCA_031359885.1. Lineage (GTDB taxonomy): Bacteria > Pseudomonadota > Alphaproteobacteria > Rhizobiales > Xanthobacteraceae > Tardiphaga. The sequence goes on from JANMAN010000727.1 coordinate 9,405, forward strand.
ACGGTGCGCTGCGGCTGACCACGGCGCGCTACTTCACGCCGTCCGCCCGCTCGATCCAGGCCAAGGGCATCACCCCGGATATCGAGGTGCTGCAGGACCTGCCCGACGACATCAAGGCCAAGACCGACACCAG
>JANMAN010000806.1:0-4752 GCA_031359885.1 Tardiphaga sp.
GACTTCACGCTCGCCAGTTCCTGCGCGAAATCGAAGCTCGCGTGGGTGTTGGTCTTGACGATGTCCATGACCTTGGCGGTGTATTCGTTCGCGCCCTTGCTCACGGTGGCGAACACGGCCTCGATCGCGCTGTTGTTGTTCTCAGCGGCGTCCTTGAACTTGGCGTAGTTGTCGCGCGCTTGCGCGACGCCCTTTTCAGCCATCGCGCGCACCTGCTCGGGCACTTCGAACGGAACGACGGAAGCAGAGAACTGATCTGACGGATTGGTCATGGAATGGCATCCTTCGCATTGAACTGTGAAAACAGCGCAGGCAGCGCCGGCAGCGTTGAGAGCGAATGAACTGATCGCTTCGTTGGAGATCGTTCGGATTTCAACAGGTGCCCAAGGGGCTCCCTGCTCAAAAACATACCATGCCGAACTTGTGCGATGCAATATCTATATTGCATCGCGAGATAATCCCGTCACAATTTTACGGTGGTTTGCTGGGCAGCCCGCACAAAAACGCCGCCCCGCCGACAGTCCATGTCAGACGGAGCGGCGCTTTTTGCTTTATACCGGTTAGGTATTTGGCTTGGCGGCGTCCATGGCGGCGCGGCTCATGATCTGACCCATTTCGCTCGCTTGATCGGCTAGCGCCTTCATCTGGCCCTGCACGTATTCGCTGTGCAGCCGCATCACCTCGCCGAGGTCTTTTGCAGCCATCAGCTTTTGCGCATGGTCCAGCGAGGCTTGAACGTTGGCTTCGGCGAAGCCGACGGCTCGGGAACTGATATCTTTCGCTCCGGTCCGTAGCGTCTCGCCATGGCCTCCGAGCTTATTCGCCGTCTGTTGTGCGCCCGTCAGCAGGTTCTCGAACGCCTTACGCGCCTGCTCGAAGCTCGCTTCGGCCATCGACCGCAATTCTTTCGGAATTTCGAAGTTGTCACGCCCTTGTTCGCTCATGTCGCGCTCCCTCTCTTTGTTGATGCCGTGCTTCATCAGGCCGCTATCACACGACCTTATCGTGACGGATTGATCGCGATTTGCAACATACGTGTGCCGCGCGGCCCTGACGCAACTGCGAAAGCCTCGCCCAAGCCGCGCGACATTAACGGTGTTGACGCATTGATCTGTGCACGACGCACGCTGCGATGGACCGGTCGCCGATCGGGCGCGATACTAACGAATTGTTAAGACGGCCATTGTTTGGCCGCCAGCGTCTGACGCCTATCTGAACGGGCGGACGGGTCGATGACAGCGCACGGATACAGATGACTGCCGATTATCAACAGCGCGGCGTAAGCGATGCGCGGCTTGCGATCTATGCGACGAGCCATCTGCCGGCTTGGCTATGGTCGCTCGATGGCACGCGCATTCTGTGGGCCAATCCGGTCGGTGCGACACTGTTCGGCGCGCGAAACGGCGCGGCGCTCGCGGCCCAGGCGATCGGTCCGGCCGATGCCCGTCGCCGCCAAATCACACAGCTTGCCGGGCGCTTGAAACCCGACGGCGGCCTTCGGCTAGAACGCTTGCGCGCGTTCGGTGCACCGCTCGGACGACTTTTGGCCTGCGCCTGTTCGCGGATCGCATTTCCCGATGGTGGAAGCGGTGTGCTGATCGTCGCAACCGAACCCGTCGGCCGCGTCATGCCGTTGGTCGAGCGCTTGCAACGCCTCGTCGAAGATATCGATGCGCCGATCGCGGCGTTCGGGCGCGACGGTCTGTTTGTCGGGGCGAGCGAGCCCGCGCGCGCGTTGACGGCATTCCGCAATTTGTCCGAAGCGGGGCTCGATGCGGCACGCAGCGAAGCTTTGAAGGACGGCCGGGTGCAGATGCCGATCGGCGTCGGCCAGATCGTTCTGCAACGCGTCGGCAGCGGCGCGGATGTCGGTCTCGTCGCTATCCTCTCGCCAGGGACGGTCTTGCCCGTGCCAAAACCGGTAGCCGAGATTGCACCTGAACCCGATGTGACCGTCGCTGAGCCGAGTGGGCCACATGATGCCACGCAGGCAGCGGACGAGAGCGGCGATCTGCTCGTCGAGCCCTTCCCCGGCTTCGAGGATGCGCCAATGCCATCTGGCGATACGACCGACGCAACGCCGCCGGCTGTTCAACAAGCGCCGGCGCCAATTCAATTGACCCCGCGCCGCAATCCTCTTCGCTTCACCTGGGCGATCGACGACGCGGAACGTTTTACGCTTCGCTCCGACGACTTCGTCCGACTGATCGGCCCGCAAGTGGCAGAAAGCTTCGGGCGGCCGTGGTCGGAGATTTCAGCCGACATCGAACTCGATCCTGACGGTCGTGTCGCGCAGGCCATCGCCTCGCACACCACGTGGAGCGGCGTGCAACTGATGTGGCCGGTCGATGCGCCCGGCGAGCCATTGTCAGTCGAACTGTCCGGGCTGCCGGTGTTCGACGCGTCGAACCAGTTCAGCGGCTATCGCGGCTTCGGCGTCGTACGTGATCTCGACGCACTGGGCCGGCTCGACGCCGTTCGCAACGACGACAGCTTGGCTGACGACAGCCAGCCGCCCCGCTCGCTGTCGGCACACGCGCCTGAAATTCAAGAACCTGAGCCCGCCGATGCCGACGCGTCGGCCCCCTCGCAACCGACAGAGCCAGACACCGTGGACACCTCGCAAACCTTCGCCTCGCCGAACGTCGTGCCGATCCGGCCGTCGACCGATCCGTTCGCGGCGGCGCTGACGCCGATCGAGAGTAGCGCGTTCAATGAACTCGCGCGCCGATTGGCGGCACGGCTCGACAGCGACGACGTCGTCGAACCACCGCCGACGCAGCCCGAACCCGAAACGTTTCCTGAACCTGTCATGACGACAACGCCAACGGCGGATTCCGGCGCATGGCTATCGCGACCGCCGGCGCTGGCACAAGGCATGGCGTTACGTGACCGGCCCTTGCTCGATCTGCTGCCGGTCGGCGTCTTGGTCTATCGACTCGATCGGCTGCTTTATGCAAACCCGCACTTTCTTGCGCGAGTCGGTCACGCCGATCTCGCAAGTCTCGAAGCCGCCGGCGGCCTCGATGCGCTTTATGTCGAACCGACCGTCGCTGCCGACAGCAGCAGCGCGGGCACCGGTACGCCCGTGACCATCGCCGCCAGAGCGGACCAACCGCCGGCAGCGGCGCATTTGTCTGCAATCTCATGGGACGGCGAACCGGCGATGGCGCTGATTTTTGCCGGCACCATTCTCGAACCCCCGATGCCTGCGGTTGTCGCTCCAGAACCCGTCATGCCTGCGGCCGGACACGCGAATGCCGAAGAACTCGCTGCGATTCTCGATACCGCGGCCGAGGGCATCGTGATGTTCGACATCTCGGGCAAAATCCATTCCTGCAACCGCAGCGCCGAGGCGCTGTTCGGGCGTGACGGACAGACGCTGACAGCGGGATCGCTTGTCGATCTGTTCGCGCCGGAAAGCTTGCGTGACGTGCAGGACTATTTCGAGGCGGTCGCGCGCGCCGATACATCCAACATGCATGGTCGCGACGTGCTCGGCCGCGTGCCGTCGGGGGGTCTGCTCCCGCTCGCGATCACGATGGGCCGCACACTGCCCGACGGTCCGAATTTCTTCGCGATCTTTCGCGACCAATCGCAGGCCCGCAGGATCGACAGCGAGCTGCTCGCGGCGCGCAAGCAGGCCGACCGCTTCGTCAGCGCGAAATCCGATCTGCTGGCGCGCATCAGCCACGAAGTCCGCACGCCGCTCAATGCGATCATCGGCTTCTCCGACGTGATGATCGACGAGCGTTTCGGTGCGCTCGGTAACGAACGCTATGGCGACTACATCAAAGACATCCGCAGTTGCGGCCAGCGCGTGATCGCGATCATCGACGATCTGCTCGATCTGGCACGGATCGAGACCGGGGATTTCGATCTTGCGTTCGCCAGCCAGAACCTCAACGAACTCGTCGAACAATGCGTCGCGGTGATGCAGCCGCAGGCCAACCGCGAGCGCATCATCATTCGCACGTCGCTGGCGCATCATCTGCCGCCGGTGAACGCGGACGCACGAGCGCTGCGACAGATCGCGATCAATCTGATCTCGAATTCGATACAGCTCGCCAATGCCGGCGGACAGGTAATCGTTTCGACCGCGCTGTCGGACCTCGGCCACGTCGTGCTGCGAGTCCGCGACACCGGTCACGGACTCAACGACAATGAAATCGCTCAGGCGATGGAGCCGTTCCGGACCCGCGCGCCGACCGATCGCGGCCCGGACACGGCGGCCGTCAATCTGTCGCTGACCCGTGCGCTTGTCGAAGCCAATCGCGCGCAATTCAACATCAAAACCGCACCGCAATCCGGTACGTTGATCGAAGTCGTGTTCGCGCCGGCGAGCGTGGATGCGTGATCGGCCCTTCTGAGAATCCCTCTAAACATAGGCATTTGCGGCATTGAGACGCGGACGGCGACGGCATTCCCGCGCTACTGACACCAGCACCCAGTATCGCCGGAGCCGCAAATGTCCAAGTCATCTTCGTTGAAGACCCGCACCCTCGCAGCCGCGAGCCTGATCGCCATCGCCACGGCGGGATCGGCGTTCGCCGCCGACGAGGTCAACGTCTATACCTATCGCGAGACGAAACTCGTGCAGCCGTTGTTCGACGCCTTTACCAAAGAGAGCGGCATTACGGTCAACGTCATCTCGGCCTCGTCCGGCCTCGAACAGCGCATGAAGGCCGAAGGCACCAACAGCCCCGCCGACGTCTTGCTGACCATGGACATCGGTCGCATCGACGAGGCGGT
>JANMAN010000001.1:0-1701 GCA_031359885.1 Tardiphaga sp.
CATCATGCGGATTGCCGACGTCCAACTGACGTTCCCGGCGATCCTGATCGCGTTGCTCAACAACGGCGTCGCCAAATCCGTGCTGGGCAACCGGCTCAACGAAATGGGCACGCTCGTCGTTCTGGTGTTCGCGATCGGGCTCAGTTTTTGGGTGCAATATGCCCGCACGGTGCGCGGCTCGGTGATGGTGGAAAAGAGCAAGGACTACGTCGCCGCCGCGCAATTGATCGGGCTGCCCTCGCGCGTCATTCTCCTGCGCCACATCTTGCCGAACACGATGGGTCCGATCCTCGTCATCGCGACGATCAACCTCGCGCTCGCGATAATCACCGAGGCGACGCTGTCGTTTCTCGGCTCCGGCATGCCGGACACGATGCCGTCGCTCGGCACGCTGATCCGCATCGGCAACAATTATCTGTTCGCCGGCGAATGGTGGGTCATCGGATTTCCCGGCTTCGCGCTGGCGGCGCTGATCCTGTCGATCAATCTGGTCGGCGATTGGCTGCGCGACGCGCTCAATCCGAAACTCCAATGACGCAACCCGTCGTCCAGCCTGTTCTCTCGGTTTGCGATCTCAAAGTCGATTTCGTCACGCGACGCGGCGCGCTGCATGCGATCGACGGCGTCTCGCTCACCATCGGGCGCGGCGAAGTGCTCGGCGTCGTCGGCGAATCCGGCGCCGGCAAATCCGTCACTGGCCTTGCGGTCATCGGACTGATCGATCCACCCGGCCGCATCGCCGGCGGCGAGATCGCGCTGTCCGGCCAGCGCATCGACAATCTCACGCCGGAGCAGATGCGCCGCATTCGCGGCAAACGCATCGGCATGATCTTTCAAGACCCGCTCACCAGCCTTAACCCGCTCTATCGCGTCGGCGATCAGTTGATCGAAACCATCCGCACGCATTTGGACCTCAGCGAATCCGCCGCGCGGCAGCGCGCGATCGACCTCCTCGCAGAGGTCGGCATCTCCGCGCCCGAGAAGCGCATCGACGCCTATCCGCACGAGTTCTCCGGCGGCATGCGCCAGCGCGTCGTCATCGCGCTTGCGATCTGTGCCGAGCCGGACCTCATCATCGCCGACGAGCCGACCACCGCGCTCGATGTCTCGGTGCAGGCGCAGATCATCGGGCTCATCAAACGGCTCGGCCGCGACCACGGCACCGCCGTGATGCTGGTGACGCACGATATGGGCGTGATCGCCGAAACATCGGACCGCGTCGCGGTGATGTATTCCGGGCGCATCGCCGAGATCGGTCCGGTCCGCGACGTCGTGCAGCGGCCGCTGCATCCGTATGCGAAAGGCCTGATGGGCGCGATCCCGACGCTGGCGGGCGACGCCGCGCGTCTCGTGCAAATCCCGGGATCGATGCCGCGCCTCTCCGCCATTCCGAACGGTTGCGCGTTTCATCCGCGTTGCGAATTTGCGTTCGATCGTTGTCGCGTCGAGCGGCCGGAGCCGCGCCCGCACGACACGCGGCTGGTTGCGTGCCATCTCTACGATGCGAATGAGAGCGCGGCATGATGCGAAATTCGCTCACTCCCGCGCAAGCGGGAATCCAGAAAGCTCTGGATCCCCGCTTTCGCGGGGATGAACGGCTTCGCATCTCGGGTCAACCGCGATGACAGAAACACTGGTCAGCGCCCGCGACCTCAAACGCCATTTCGACGTGTCGAAGCCATGGCTCAATCGTCTGCTCGA
>JANMAN010000430.1:0-2337 GCA_031359885.1 Tardiphaga sp.
CCTCGCCGCTCTCGCCGCCGACAAGCGGCGCGCGTTCGGCATCCGCTGCGAGATCGAATCTCCCAGACGTCGGTGCATAGGTGACGCGAATGAGCGCCGACGCTGCGCGTGCCTGCTCGAAGGTCTCCGCAACGACGACGGCGATCGCTTGATGATAGTGCTGCACATCCGCGCCGCCGAACAGAAACGCGATGTTCATCTCGCCCTTGGCAAGCTTCGGCGTCTCTAACGTGGTCACGATCGCCAGCACGCCGGGAGCCGATTTCACCGCCGATGTATCCATGGCATCGATGCGCCCTTTGGCGATCGCACTTCCTAAAACATAGCCGTAAGCCTGATCGGGAGCGACGTCGTGGCGCTCATAGGCGTAAGGCGCGGTGCCCGTCGTCTTCAGCGGCCCATCGATGCGGTCGGTGGCGCGGCCGACGAATTTAAGCTGGTCGATCGGATTGGTGGTCGCGGGCGTATCGAACTTCATGGCTCAACCTTTCGCTTCTGCAAGAATAGATGCGAGCGCGCGTTCGACGAGCGGCAGCTTGAATGCATTGTCCTTGGTCGGTTTGGCGTCTGCTAAGAGACTCGACGCAACGGCCCTGGCGCCTTGCGGCAGCGCAGCCTCCGCGGCTTCGACGCGCCACGGCTTGTGGGCGACGCCGCCGACGGCAACGCGCCCGGATCCGTCCCGTTGCACGATCGCCGCGACCGACACCAGCGCGAACGCATATGACGCGCGGTCGCGGACCTTGCGATAAATATGCGTGCCGCCGATCGGCTTCGGCAGAGTGACGGCCGTGATCAATTCGCCGGCGGCGAGCGTCGTGTCGAGGTGCGGCGTATCGCCGGGCAGACGATGAAAATCCGCGATCGGAATCACGCGCGTTTTACCTTCGGGATTGATGGTCTCGACGTTTGCATCCAGCGCACGCATCGCGATCGCCATATCGCTCGGATGCGTCGCAATGCAGGCGTCACTGTTGCCGATGACGGCAAGCGAACGCGTCACGCCGCCGATCGCCGAGCAACCGCTGCCGGGCGTCCGCTTGTTGCAAGGAAGATTGGTGTCGTAGAAATACGGACATCGGGTCCGCTGCAACAGATTGCCGGCGGTCGTCGCTTGATTGCGCAACTGGCCAGACGCGCCCGCGAGCAGCGCACGAGACAGCAGACCGTAGTCTCGCCGAACCTGCTCGTCGGAGGCAAGCGCTGTGTTTCGTACCATCGCGCCGATGCGCAAGCCGCCCTCGGGGGTCAGTTCTATTTTGTCGAATCCCAGTCCGTTGACGTCGATCAAATGCGACGGCGTCTCGATCTCGAGCTTCATGAGATCGAGAAGGTTCGTGCCGCCTGCAATGAACTTCGCGCTGGGGTTTTTGCCGATTGCAGTCGCCGCGTCGGCAGACGATTTCGGTTTTTCGTATGTAAAACTTCTCATGCCGGCCTCCCCGCCACTTCGGTTACGGCTTCGACAATGTTGGAATAAGCGCCGCAGCGGCAGATGTTGCCGCTCATTCGCTCGCGCAATTCGGCCGCGTTGAATTCCGGCGCGGTTGTCAGGCTATCGCTGACGTGGCTGGGCACGCCCGCCTTAATCTCGTCGATGACGGCGACCGCCGAGCAGATCTGACCCGGCGTGCAATAGCCGCACTGATAGCCGTCGTGCTTGATGAAAGCGGCCTGCATCGGGTGCAGATTCTCGGGTGTGCCAAGACCTTCGATCGTCGTGACGGTGCTGCCTTCGTGCATGACCGCGAGCGTCAAACAAGAATTGATGCGCTGGCCGTTGACGATGACCGTGCAGGCCCCGCATTGGCCGTGGTCGCAGCCTTTTTTTGTGCCTGTCAACTTCATGTGTTCGCGCAGAGCATCGAGCAGCGTCGTGCGCGTATCGAGACTCAGATTGTGAGCCACGCCATTGACGTTCATGGTGACCGTCGCGGCCACCGGCGCCATAGCCGTCGCCGCTATCGGCGCTCTTGTCTGCGCCTGCGCGGAACTCGTGGCAGCGCCCGCTGCCATGGATGCGCCGGCGACGATCAGCAAATCGCGCCGGGAGATATCAATATCTTGAGGATTCATGTCTGGCCTTCCGGCGGCCTTTCAGCCACTTCGATCGAAGTTCCTGAGCGGCGTCACGCACACTCGATTGAGGTATTCCAGACAAGGTCGGTTTGAGGCGCTTGTTCCGATCCGAACTCAATTTATCGGGACACCTTTTTGAGATCGTTCGGCACGGGGCCAATGCGTGCGAAACGCGTCGCATGCATCTTCGTCTCAGCGTTGATTGACAGCGCAATGAGCGGCACCTAACCACGTCGTCAGCAACGCGCTGATCTGCCT
>JANMAN010000056.1:0-3485 GCA_031359885.1 Tardiphaga sp.
ATCGTCGAGTCGTCGATCTTCGCGTAGCTCGCGACCGATGGCAGCCGCGTCCGCACTTGCGCACTTTGACGCTTGTCGAAATGCGGCGCCTTATCGTTCAGTACCTTGTCGAAATTCCAGATCACGGCATCTGCGGTGAAGTCGCTGCCGTCATGAAATTTGACGCCCTTGCGCAGCGTGAAGCGCCACTTCTTTTTATCGGTATCGTCCACTTTCCATTCGGTTGCCAATCCCGGCACCAGCTTGCCCGGCCGATCGGAAACATTCATCTCCCACGCAACCAGCGGATCGTAGATCGTGTAGCCGGTGAATTGATAACCGCCCGCGCCGCGATCGGGTTGGCCCGTCGTCAGCGGCACATCCGCCATCGAGATGCCGTAGCGCACCACGGTTTCCGCACCGGCCGGCGCGAACGCGCCAAATACCAGCGACACCGCTGCGACATATACCGATAGACGACCACGCATCGAGACACTCCATTTTCTGGGAAAGCTGCGCGCGATAGCTTGCAAGCGTGATGCCAGAATGAGCAGATGAGCGTGGGCTGCGACGTATTTGCTCAAGTTCCAATCATGCATGACAAAACGCGATGAGAGTGTCAGCATGGCATGCGCGTTGCATACTATTTAGCCAGTTGTTTTGAGAGGACGCCTAATGCTGATTCAGAAATATCCCGGACATCGAAATGTTGCTGCCGCAGCATTGCTGGCCGTCGTCGGTAGCTTTGCTCTGCCGCAATTTGCTGCCGCACAGACCGTGCTGCGCATCGGCATGACGGCGGCGGATATTCCGCGCACGCTCGGTCAGCCGGACCAAGGCTTCGAAGGCAATCGATTCACCGGCGTCACGATGTATGACGGCTTGACGATGTGGGATCTCTCGTCGGCAACCAAGGCGAGCGTTGTCGTCCCCGGACTGGCGACCGAATGGGCGGTCGATGCTTCGGATAAGACCAAATGGACCTTCAAACTGCGTCCGGGCGTGACGTTTCATGACGGCTCGCCGTTCAATGCCGATGCCGTCGTATGGAACGTCGAGAAGGTCCTGAAGCAGGACGCGGTGCAGTTCGACGCAAGCCAGGTCGGCGTCACGGCGTCGCGCATGCCGACGTTGGCCTCTGCGAAAAAGATCGACGACATGACTGTGGAGTTGACGACGAAGGAGCCGGATAGCTTCTTGCCGATCAATTTGACCAACCTTTTCATGGCAAGCCCAGCCAAGTGGCAGAAGTTTTATGAATCGGCCGCTGGCGCAGACGCCAAGGCGAAATCGCAAGCAGCATGGGCCGCTTTCGCACGCGACGCGTCCGGCACCGGGCCGTGGAAGATGTCGAATTTCACGCCGCGCGAGCGGCTCGAACTCGTCAAGAACGAGAACTATTGGGACAAGGCGCGCGTTCCGAAGATCGATAAGATGTTGCTGCTGCCGATGCCGGAAGCGAACGCGCGGACTGCGGCATTGCTGTCCGGACAAGTCGATTGGATCGAAGCGCCCGCGCCCGACGCGGTGCCGCAGATCACGCAGCGCGGCTTCGTCGTTCAGAAGAACGAGCAGCCGCACGTCTGGCCGTGGCAATTTTCGCGCGTCGAGGGCTCGCCGTGGAATGACATCCGTGTTCGCAAGGCGGCAAATCTTTGCATCGACCGCGACGGCCTCAAAGATGGTTTGCTTGCGGGCCTGATGGTGCCGGCAACCGGCACGTTCGAGCCGGGACACCCATGGCGCGGCAAGCCGGAGTTTCAGATCAAATACGATCTCGCCGGCGCACAGAAGTTGATGAAGGAGGCCGGCTTCGGCCCGAACAAGAAGCTCGCGGTGAAGATCCAGACCTCTGCATCAGGCTCCGGCCAGATGCAGCCGCTGCCGATGAACGAGTATCTGCAGCAGGCCTTGGCCGAGTGTTACTTCGATGTCTCGCTCGACGTGATCGAGTGGAATACGCTGTTCACCAACTGGCGTCGCGGCACGAAGGATCCATCGGCGAACGGCGCGAACGCGACCAACGTCACCTACGCGGCGATGGACCCGTTCTTTGCCTTGGTGCGTTTTCTACAATCGTCCATGGCACCGCCGGTTTCGAACAACTGGGGCTTCATCAACAATCCGAAGTTCGATGAACTGGTGAAGAAGGCGCGCACGACGTTCGAAGCCGATGCGCGCGACGCGGCCTTGGCGGAACTACACGCGGCCTCGGTCGACGATGCGGCTTTCTTATATGTCGCGCATGACGTCGGTCCGCGTGCGATGAGCGCGAAGATCAAAGGCTTCGTGCAGCCGAAGAGTTGGTTCGTGGACTTCTCACCGGTGTCGATGACGCCTTAGGCACTTCTTTACTTCTCATCTCCCCGAGTGATGCAAGTGCGCTTGGGGAGATGACGAAAGAAATGCCGCAAGACAGTGCTCGAACTGAAAGTTATCCGTGCTCGTTTATATCGCCCGCCGCATCGTCTATGTGATCCCGATCGTCATCAGCGTCGCACTGGTATGCTTTCTGCTGGTTCACATCACGCCGGGCGATCCGTTGGTGGCGATCCTGCCCGCCGACGCGTCGCAAGAACTCGCCGCGCAATTGCGCATCGCTTACGGCTTCGATCGTCCGTTACCGGTTCAGTTCGGTTTGTGGCTCTGGCGAGCGCTTCATGGCGACCTCGGATTTTCCATCGCGACCGGACGACCGGTGCTCGCCGAAGTGCTTCGCGCGGTCGGTAACACCGTAACGCTCGCCATCGCGGCTGCGATGATCGGATTTTCGCTCGGACTATTTTTTGGGCTGATCGCCGGTTATTTCCGCAACACATGGATCGACAAGGTCGCGACGTCGATCGCCATCGCCGGCGTCTCCGTGCCGCATTACTGGCTGGGCATGGTGCTGGTGATCATTTTCTCCGTGCAGTTGAACTGGCTGCCCGCAGTGGGCGCGGGGCCGGGCGGCTCCGGCCAATGGGCGTGGGACTGGGAGCACATCCGTTATCTCGTGCTGCCGGCGATCACCACATCCGTGATCCCGATGGGCATCGTCACGCGCACCGTGCGCGCGCTGACCGGCGATATCCTTTCGCAGGATTTCGTCGAGGCCCTGCGCGCCAAAGGCCTGCGCGAGACCGATGTGTTCCGCCACGTTATCAAGAACGCCGCGCCGACGGCGCTCGCCGTGATGGGCCTGCAACTCGGCTACATGCTCGGCGGCTCGATCCTGATCGAAACCGTGTTCTCATGGCCGGGCTCGGGGCTGCTGCTCAACTCGGCAATTTTCCAGCGCGATTTGCCGCTGCTGCAGGGCACCATCCTGGTGCTGGCGCTGTTCTTCGTATTCCTCAATCTGGTCGTCGATATTGCGCAAGCATCGATCGATCCGCGCATCAAGCGGGCGTAATCCATGAGCGCGATCTCCGAGACGGCATTACAGGTCGGCCCCGCGGACAAAGCGCGCGGCTATTGGGCGACCGTCGGCCGACGCATCTTGCGCGACAAGGTCAGCATGGTCT
>JANMAN010000077.1:0-5391 GCA_031359885.1 Tardiphaga sp.
ATGCCGTTACAGGCGGCGCGCGCCAAACTCACCGACAGCCGCGAGCGACCGAGCGGCGACCTGAAGGTGACGACAACGCCGGGCGTCGGCATCAACTGGCTCATCCCACGGCTGGGCGAATTCACAGCGCTCTATCCCGAAATCCGGATTTCGCTGATCGTCACCGATGAAGAACTCGATTTGTCGATGCGCGAAGCCGATGTCGCGATCCGAACGCGCAAGCCGACCCAGCCGGACCTGATCCAACGCAAACTGTTCGCGATGGGCTTCCATGCCTATTGCTCACCGGAATACGTGAAGCATTTCGGCACGCCGCGGACGCTCGACGAGTTGGACGGGCATCGCATCATCATGCTGAGCGACGGGCAAATTTCGCCGCACTTGCAGAACCGCAATTGGCTCGTCGATGCCGGCCGCAATGGATCAGGCCCACGCGAAGCCTATTTCAAGGTCAACAATATCCTTGGCCTCGTGCGCGCATGCCAACAAGGTTTGGGCATCGCAGCGCTGCCGGATTATCTGGTCGAAGACAACAATCGGCTTGTGCAATTATTCGGTGAGAAAGACTCGATTCAACTCGATACTTATTTTGTATATCCGGAAGAATTGAAGTCGGTCGCTCGCGTTCAAGTCTTCCGCGACTTCATCGTCAGCAAAGCACAGCGCTGGCCGTCATAAGGCCCTCACTGCCGCGCTGTCCGCATGACTGACATGCGGCATGAACGATTGCTGGCCGCCCGGAGCAGGATCATAGTCTGAAAACACTGAGGGTCCGCGGCGTGTTTTGTCCCCCTCCTCCAGCGACGCGGACTCGCAGTTATCCCTCTTGGAAGGTGATTGTGTCGGCCTCCTAAGGCCAATACCTCAAGCCGGGCTCTTATGAGCTCGGCTTTTTTTTTGCGCCGTGACTGATCGTTGCGCAGTCCAACGAGCGAGCCAATTCGGGGCTGAGGTTTCACCCGAATGGTCGCTTGTTTTGACTGCAATAAAAACCGCGCGATTGCGTCGCGCGTATTTTTATCGGCCGAAGCCGATTTTAACGAAGCGGTTATGCCGCCTGCTTATGCATCGCGCCGTTGCCGGAAGACACACCGCGAATGGCCTTGACCGAACGATCGATCGCCGCCCAAAGCCGGCTGATCTCGGATGCCGCACGACCTTCTACGGCATATTCGCGTGCGCCTTCGCCGTTACCGAGCGCCATTAAGAGGTCGGCGCGGTTGGTGATCTGCCCGCTCCACACCGGAGCCTTGAATTTGGCGAGCGCGTCTCGGGCGATGGTGACGATCCGGCTTTCGTTCTCGTCGCGCAAGGCCGGTGCGCCGTTCATGACGACCGCATAGGGCTTGCGCGCGGACCGGCAGGTCTGAATCGTTTCCTGCACGGCGTTGACGTCGAACACGCCGGGGCGCGCCGGAATGATGACCATGGTCGCGTTGCGGATCGCATCCTCGACGACCGGCGCCATGTTCGGCGGGGTATCGATGAAGACCCAGTCGTAACCGTCTCGCTTGGCCTGCGCGACGATGTCGCCAACCGAGCGCGTGGCGGTTTTCAACTGCGGTTCGTTGGTCCCGCGCAGCTTATGCCACAACGTCAGAGATCCCTGCGGATCGGCGTCGATGAGCAGGCACTTGCTTGACGATTTGTGGACATGTGCAGCGAGATGGGCAGTCAAGGTACTCTTCCCCGACCCGCCTTTTCGCGATGCAAAAACAATTACGTTCATACTCTCGGCCTCCAGATTGACCCCAGAAGGCGAACCTGAATCAAACGGCTGATTCGTTAAAGGTAAATTTACCGTCACGCCCAAGGTAGTTCCAGATTTAAGCATCGGACTGCTTTTTGAGTCACAGTCAGATGCACCGAATCAGCGACGACTATCTTTGGCTGCAATCTTTGCGGAGACCTCTTTGGATGCTGCGTCCTTCGCCGCCTTCGCCTGCTGGCGGGCAATCCATTTGCGCTCCATCCAGCCCAATAATTGCGCCATCGGTTTTTGCAGAAACGGAACGTCTTGCGCGATCAGCAACAGTCCGAGGGGCAGCATCCATAATCCCAGGACTGGCAGAATGCTGAAGATGCCGCCCAAGATGAGCAAAAGTCCGAGCGGAATGCGAACAAAGATAGACGACGGCTTCCGCAGCCATTCGACGAAGTTCGCCATCCGTGGCGACAGCTTGCCCTGAAACCAGACGAAGTGCCGGTCGAGTTCAGCTTTATGATCGATTTCGTCCACGCCGGTCTCCTCGCATCGTCACATCGACACACCAGATGTCGATGGATGCATCCGATACAAGGCGTCCGCGTGGCGCAGCGCGACTAAGACTGCAGGAACTATCCCCTGGTCGTTTTCTTTTTCGCTTTACGGACCTTGGACGCTTTCGCAGCCTTAGGCTTTAGGTTGGTCGGTCGGCTCATGCGACGGGGCTCGACGTCCGCGACGGGCGCAGCAACGGAGGCAGGCCTAAAGACCGACTGACATCCGGGGCTCAATTGAGCGCGTTGCCGGATCATGCACGCGGTCACACGATCGACATCCGGAATGTCCGAACTACAAAGCCGGAACGCGTCGTTGCTGCACAATTGCTGCTGTTCCTGGCTATAGCCCTGCGCGCCAGCCGGCGGCACCGCGGCGACATAGAAAAACCCGAGACAGAGTCCAACCTTCAGGACGATCGATCGCGACAACATGCTGTATCCCCCATCGATTCGTAGAGTCTGTGTGAGCTTGCCGACGTTGGCAAGCATCGGGCTGCGCTCTGACCCGATGAGGGGTGCGTTGATGCGGGGAGCGTGCTTTATGAACCGGCCGGATGCTTGATATGTTTGGACGTGCTGGATGAATTCGCGGCCCCCGACCACACCCTCGACGATCATGTCGATGAACAGCGAACTGCTGGCTGCCGGCGAGGGGTTGGCCGGCAACGACGATGTCTTGCGAGGGGTCCTGGCCGGATGTGGTGACTGCATCAAAATTCTCGACCTCGACGGTCGCCTCCAATTCATGAGCGAGGGCGGACGTCGTGTGATGGAAGTCGATGATTTCAATCCTCTCAAGGGCTGTCCTTGGCCCGACTTCTGGGCTGGCGACGGCCATGCCGAAGCCAAACGCGCGGTCGCGATCGCGAAAGCAGGTGGTGTCGGCCGCTTTAGCGGCACCGCCAACACGGCAAAGGGCAATGAGCGCTATTGGGACGTGCAGGTGTCACCGATCCTCGGGGCCGACGGCAAACCCTCTCATCTGTTGTCGATCTCTCGTGACTCGACGACGGAGTGGCAGGCCGCTGCTGCAGCCAAAGCAGCCGCCGAGCGTCAGGCACTCCTGACGGCCGAATTGCAGCACCGCATCAAAAACACGCTGGCCACCGTCGCTGCGATCGCAAACCAGACGATGCGTGGCAACGATGTCGCGGCTGCGCGCGAGGCTTTCAATGCGCGGATCATCACGCTCAGCCACGCTCACGATATTCTCACGCGAACAAGTTGGTCCAGCGCCCCGATCAAGGACGTTATCAACGGCGCACTTGCACCCCATTGCGGCGAGCACGGACAGATTCAAATGAGCGGCCCGGACATAAACCTGCAGCCGAAGCAGGCACTCGCAATGGCCGTCGCGGTCCACGAACTTGCAACGAACGCTCTGAAATACGGCGCGCTTTCGACGGATGGAAACATCGATATCAGTTGGTCCGATACGGGCGTCGATTTGACGCCAACCTTTTCCTTCAAGTGGACGGAGACCGGCGGACCTGCCGTGTCTGAGCCGACCTCGGGCCAGAAGGGTTTCGGCTCACGCCTGATCGAACGGATGCTCGCGAGCGATTTCGGCGGGAAAGTTCAGACGCGCTATCTCCCGCAAGGCGTGGTCTGTGAGCTGACCGCGCCTCTGTCGGCGGTGACAGCCGACACCAAAGGCTAATATCGCGAGCACATTCACTGCCCACGTCAGGCGCCCGTTGAGACAAGTCGCAACGCGCGGCGCACGCGATCAATGGCGATGCGCCGGCGTTTGTTGACGCGCATCACGCTGCGGGTGCGTGCTCCCGATGGACGATCGTTGCCGGCGCGCCGGCGATCTCGCGTGTTACCTTGAAATCGAATCCGATCCGCACGAACGGTTTGTTGAGCCCGGCCTTGTGAATTTCGGCCGCATCAGAGACGTGCTCCACAGGCGGGATCAAATCGTCGCGGGTGCCGAATGCAAAATCGTCGTGCAGGTACTTGTCGCCATCAATGTTGATCTGAGTGGTGAGATGACGATAGCCGGGCGCGGTGACAAAGAAGTGGATATGCGCCGGTCGCTGGCCATGACGTCCCATATTGGCAAGCAGCGTCTCCGTATTCGAGCCCGGCGGGCAACCATAACCCGATGGCATAATGGAGCGGAAACGGTAACGACCGTCGCGATCGGTTTCGATCCGCCGACGCAAATTGAACGAGGACTGCGGCGGGCCGAAGAACGAGTAAAAGCCGAACGAATTCGCGTGCCAGACATCGACGACGGCACCTGACAGAGGCTTTCCGTCGATGTCGAACACCTGACCTTCCATGAACAGGATTTCGCCGTCGTCGGTGCCGTCGTCGAGCCGCGCTTCGCCCTTCGAGAGCGGCGCGCCTTCTACATAAAGCGGACCTTCGATGGTTCGCGCCGTGCCGCCTGCAAGGCCGGCGCGACGTTCGGCTTCGTCGAGTCTGAGATCGAGAAAATGCTCCAGCGCAATCCCGGGTACGAGTAGGCCAAGTTCGTTCGCCTTCGCCGACTCGCCGATATAGCCGACGCCGGCCCAAAACTCGTCCATCGAGATGTCGAGGTCGTCGATCGCCACCATTAGGTCCGTCAGCAGGCGGTTGACGACCGCCTTTAAGCGCGGATTGCCGTCGCTCTTATCGAGGCCGGCAGCCTTTGCGGCCAATTCCTTGATGACGCTCTTGCTGATGAGATTGGTCGACATGACGTTCCTCCGTTGATCTTTGTTTGAGATTTATGATCGATCGTTATCTGTCGTCGTCGTGCACGGATGAAGGATGCCGACAGAGCGGCATGACCGTGATCTCCATGAATGGAAACAGCGGCAGCGTGGACAGGATGTCGTGAAGCTCTTGCGGGCTGTCGACATCGAACACGCTGATATTGGCGTAGCGCCCGACGATGCGCCAAAGATGCCGCCATTTGCCCTCACGTTGAAGCGCTTGCGCACGATCGCGCTCTTGTTGCTTCAGCGCGGCGATATCCTGTTCGGGCATTCCGTGTGGAATGCGGACATCCATCTGGACATGAAAGAGCATGTCTTAGGACCCTGTCTTGAGTTTGGGCAGCACATGGATCGTGCGCTCTGTGCGGTCGCGGCGGAAATGCGCCAGGCGATCCTCGTCGATCTCGATGCCGAG
>JANMAN010000147.1:0-1835 GCA_031359885.1 Tardiphaga sp.
TCTTCAAAACTCAGGATTCGATTCATGGATGTCCGCGCCGCCGTCGCCATCTCAGCCGGCAAACCGCTCGAAGTCACAACCGTTCAGCTCGATGGTCCGCGCGACGGCGAGGTGCTGATCGAAATCAAAGCGACCGGCATCTGTCACACCGACGAGTTCACTTTATCCGGTGCCGATCCCGAAGGCCTGTTTCCGGCGATCCTCGGTCACGAGGGTGCCGGCATCGTCGTCGATGTCGGCCGCGGCGTCACGTCGTTGAAAAAAGGCGATCACGTCATCCCGCTGTACACGCCGGAGTGCCGGCAGTGTCCGTCGTGCCTGTCGCGCAAGACCAATCTCTGCACGGCGATCCGCGGCACGCAGGGTCAAGGCCTGATGCCGGACGGCACCTCGCGCTTCTCGCTCGAAGGCAAGCCGGTGCATCACTACATGGGCACCTCGACCTTCGCGAACTTTACGGTGCTGCCGGAGATCGCGGTCGCGAAAATCCGCGAGGACGCGCCCTTCGACAAGGTTTGCTACATCGGATGCGGCGTCACCACCGGGATCGGCGCGGTCATCAACACCGCGAAAGTCGAGCAAGGCGCGAAGGCGATCGTGTTCGGGCTCGGCGGCATCGGGCTCAACGTGTTGCAGGGCCTGCGCCTCGCCGGTGCGGACATGATCATCGGTGTCGATATCAACAACGACCGCAAGGCGTGGGGCGAGCGCTTCGGCATGACGCATTTCGTCAATCCGAAAGAAATCGGCAAAGACCTCGTGCCGTATCTGGTCGACATGACGAAATCCGGCGCAGACCAGATCGGCGGCGCGGATTACACGTTCGATTGCACCGGCAACGTCACCGTGATGCGGCAGGCGCTTGAGGCGTGTCATCGCGGCTGGGGCCAATCGATCGTCATCGGCGTGGCACCGTCCGGTGCCGAAATCGCGACGCGGCCGTTTCAATTGGTGACGGGGCGAGTTTGGAAAGGCACGGCCTTCGGCGGCGCGCGCGGCCGCACCGACGTGCCGAAGATCGTTGATTGGTACATGCAGGGCAAGATTCAGATCGACCCGATGATCACGCATGTGATGCCGCTCTCGGACATCAACAAAGGATTCGAGCTGATGAAGTCGGGCCAATCCATCCGCGGCGTCGTGACGTTCTAGGATAACTTCGTTTTTGCAAGAAGGAGCATTCTTCGTTTTGGAAGAATGCTGTGACGAAGCAATCCAGCTTTTCGACGAGAAGACGGATTGCTTCGTCGCCCTCATCCCTCAAAGACGAGGGATGAGGGCTTCTCGCAATGACGGCCATGGAGTTTGAATTTCATGCCCCTCCACTTCGCCACGGTCGATGTGTTTACCGACACCCGCTTTGCCGGCAATCCGCTGGCCGTCGTGCTCAACGCCGAGGGGCTGACGACCGAACAGATGCAAGCCATCGCGGCGGAGTTCAATCTGTCGGAGACGACATTCGTTTTGCCGCCGACGGATCCGGTAAATACCGCGCAAGTCCGCATCTTCACGCCGCGTTACGAGATGCCGTTCGCGGGCCACCCGAACGTCGGGACCGCTTTCGTGTTGGCGAACATCGGACAGTCCTATGGACGCTCCGTCGGCAGCGACCGCGTCGTTTTCGAGGAGAAAGCCGGACTGGTACCGATCACAGTGATGAAAGATGGCGAAGCAGTCATCGGTGCGCGACTAGCAGCGCCGCAGCGGTTGAGCCTCGGGAACGAGGTCGATGTCGAACTGATTGCAGCGACGCATTCGCTCGATGTCGATGACATCGATATCCGCAAACATCGACCGTGCATTGCGTCCTGCGGGACGCCCTTCATTCTTGCCGA
>JANMAN010000172.1:0-4188 GCA_031359885.1 Tardiphaga sp.
CAACATGCGGAAGAACGGCCATTCGCGATACATGTCTTGCAGGAACGCGATGCCCTTGTCGGGATGCGATGCGACCCATTGTTCGATCGCGCTGCCGAAGCCGTACCAGCCCGGCAGCATCAGCCGGCATTGCGCCCATGAGAACACCCACGGGATCGCCCGCAGATCTTCGATGCTGCGCGTCTTCTTGCGCGAAGCCGGACGGCTGCCGATGTTCAGCGTCGCGATTTCGCTGATCACGGTCGAGGCCCAGAAATAATCCTCGAAGCCGTCGGTCTCGTAGACCAACCCGCGATAGGCCTTGAACGCCAGCGCGGAGAGGTCTTCCATCGCGTCGAGATAGTCGGTGCGCGGCGCGCTGTGTTTGGGCTGCAACAGGCTCGCTTCGAGCGTCGCGGCGGCGAGAATTTCCAGATTGTTGCGGCCGACTTCGGCGTTGGAATATTTGCTCGAGATGATCTCGCCCTGCTCGGTGATGCGAATCTGTCCGTCGACCGCACCACCGGGCTGCGCCAGAATCGCGTCGTAGCTCGGCCCGCCGCCGCGCCCGACCGAACCGCCGCGGCCATGAAACAGCCGCAGCCGCACGTGATGCCGCGCGAACACATCGACGAGGCCGATCTCGGCTTTATACAATTCCCAGCCCGAGGTGACGAAGCCACCGTCCTTGTTGCTGTCGGAATAGCCGAGCATGACCTCCTGCACGCCGCCGCGGCTATCGACGAATTTGCGGTAATCATGCAGCGACAGCATCCGGTTCATGATGCTGGCCGAGGCCTGCAAATCCGCAATGGTCTCGAACAGCGGCACGATGTTGATGGCGCTGCGGCCGGTCGGATCGACGAGGCCGACCTCCTTCAGCAACACCGCGACCTCGAGCATGTCGGACACGGATTTGCACATCGAGATGATGCAATGGGGAATGACGCGCGAGCCGAACGCCGCATGTGCCTTCGCCGCCTCGCGCATCACCGCGAGTTCGCCGAGCGTTTCGTCGTCGTATTTGACGAAGTTCGACGCCAGCGGCCGCGTGCTGCGCAACTCGTTCGACAGCAGCGCGATGCGGGCTTCTTCGTTGAGCGCCAGATAGGACGTGCCGGGAATCGCGGCGTCGATCAGATCGGCGACGACGCGCTCGTGCACGGCGGAATTCTGCCGCATGTCGAGGCTCGCCATATGGAAGCCGAAGCAATCCACGGCCCGCCGCAGCGACCGAAGTCGCCCGCGCGCGATCACGCCCGAATTGTCCGCGAGAAGCGAGCGATGCAGCACGTCGAGTTCGGCCTTGAACGCCTGCGGATGGTCGTAGGGCGCGGCGGCACCGACCGGCGGACGCGAGGTCTCGATGTCGAGTTTAAGCGCCGTCGCCGCGAGCCGCGCATAGATGCCCGACACCGCCAGGCGATAGGGTTCGCCCGCACGATGCGGCGACGGATCGGGCGAGCGTTGCGCGAGCCCGCGCAATTCTTCCGACACGTCTGCGAGATGCGCCGCCATCGAGAGTTCGCTGCCGAGCGCATGGACCTCGTCGAGGTAAAAACGAAGAATGCGCGTGCTTTGCAGTTTTAGCGTGCCGCGCATCACCTCGGCGGTGACGAACGGATTGCCGTCGCGGTCGCCGCCGATCCAGCTTCCCATCCGGAAGAACGACGCGATTTCATGGGCCGGGTCGCCCTCGCTGAGGCGATCCTCCAGCGCGCAATGCAGTTGCGGCACCTCGCGCAGAAACGTGTAGTCGTAGAACGAGAGCCCGTTCGAGACCTCGTCGAGCACGGTCAGCTTGGTCCGGCGCAACAGATTGGTCTGCCACAGCGTCAGCACCGCGCGGCGCAACTGCTCGGCGCTGGCCTCGGTTTCCTCCGATGTGAGTTGCATGCGCTCGCGGCGATCGAGCAATGCGGCGATCTCCATCTCGCGGTCGATCGTGCTCTTGCGGCGCACTTCGGTCGGATGCGCGGTCAGCACCGGACTGACCAACGCGGTGCCGAAAAAAGCGCGCAACTTGTCCGCACCGATGCCGGCATCGCGGGCCCGCGCCACCGCGCCGGCGAGCGTGCCTTCGTGCGGCATGCTGGTCGCGGAGCGTTGCGCGCGCATGTTGCGGATGTTGTTCTGGTCCTCGGCGATGTTGGCGAGGTGCGAGAAATAGCTGAAGGCGCGAACGATGCGCACGGTCTCGGCGGTCGTCATGCCGTCGAGGATGGTTTCGAGCTCGGGCCGCGCGGTCCTGTCGTCGCGGTGAAACCGGATCGACGTGGTGCGGATGCGCTCGACGAGATCGAACACGGCCTCGCCTTCCTGATCGCGCACGGTGTCGCCGAGGATGCGGCCGAGCAGCCGGATATCCTCGCGCAACCGCGCATCGCCCTCGAGCGTCGAGGGCTCGTCGTAGCGCCCGGCTTGCTGGTCGGGATCGGATGTGGCGATCTTGAAAGACAGCGACGTCATGGCGGGCTCCGGGCAGCGGCGGAGGGAGCGTCGCCAGTTTTACGGGCGGTGGCAAGGCGAGACCGCAGGCGGCGATGCCTTCGGGATGGGCAGAGGTCGTCATTCCGGGACGTCACCCCAGGCAGTGCCGTCATCCCCGCGCATGCGGGGAACCAGTACGCCCATCATGAATGCTCTGGAATACTGGGTCACCCGGTCAAGTCGGGCGCAAAGTGCGCCCTGCCGGGTGATGACGGCCGTGCGCGTAGCGACGCCCTCTAAATCCGCCGCCCCTCGCCTGCCCAATATGGATCGCGCAGGCGCCGCTTGAAAATCTTGCCGGAATCTTCGCGCGGCAGGTCGCGACCGATCTCGATATGCTTCGGCACTTTGTAATCCGCCAAAACCGTCTTCAGCTCGGCCCGCAGTTTGGCGATGTCGAAGCTAACGCCCGGCTGCGGCTCGACCACCGCCATCAGCGCCTCGCCGAATTCGGCATCGGGAATGCCGAACACCGCGCAATCATGCACGCCTTTGATCGCATGCAGCGCCGCCTCGATCTCGGCGGGATAGATGTTGACGCCGCCCGAGATCACCATGTCGCGCTTGCGGTCGCAGATGAAGACGTAGCCATCCGCGTCGAGATAGCCGACATCGCCCGAGGTGATGAAGCCGTCGCGGTCGATCTCGCCGCGCTTCTCGGGCTTGTTGTGATAGGTGAAATCCGGATTGCCGGCGATGCGCGAAAAGATTTCGCCGATCTCGCCCTGCGGCAATTCGCGGCCGTCGTCGGCGACGAATTTCAATTCCGCGCCGGGCGCGATCTTGCCGACCGTGCCGGGCTTTTTTAACGCGTCTTCGGAATTGGCGAAGGTCACCGCGCCGGATTCGGTCGAGCCGTAGAATTCGTAAATGACCGGCCCCCACCAATCGATCATCGCGCGCTTGACGTCCGCCGGGCATGGTGCGGCGGCATGGATGACGTGGCGCAGCGAGGACACGTCGTAGGCGTCGCGGATCGCCTGCGGCAGTTTCATCAGCCGGATGAACATCGTCGGCACCATGAAAATGGTGTCGATCTTTTCGTCCTGCACGAGCTTGAGAAACTTGTCCGGCTCGAAGCGCGGTTGCAGCACCAGCGCGCCGCCGAGCCGGCCCGCGCGAAGCCCGAACGAATTCGGCGCGGAGTGATACAGCGGCCCCGGCAGCAGCGCGCGGGCGTTCGGCTTCAGGCCATAGATCAGCGCGCGCATGCCCTCGGCGCTCTTGCTCTGCTCCGGCGTCGGCGCGTTGCGGCGCACGCCTTTCGGATGGCCCGTCGTGCCCGACGTGTAGATCATGTTCTGCGGCTGCGGCACGGCGGGACCGTCATAGGGCCGTTGCTCGGCAAGCCACGCATCGAGATCGGTCGCAAAATCCGGCCTGCCGCAGGCGTCCGGATCGATCCTGTAATTGGCGAGGATTTCCGGCGGCGGCGGCACGCTCAACACGGTCACGCCCTCGGGGATCGATCCGCGCAGCGGCGCGAGCAGGTCCTCATGGCCGATCAGCACTTGCGTCGCCGTGTCGCCGAGAATATAGGCGACCTCCTCCGGCTTGAAATGCCAATTTACCGGCACGGCATACGCGCCGAACGTCATCACGCCGTAAGCCGCCTCGATGAAAGCGATGTCGTTGCGCATCAGCACGCAGACGCTGTCGCCGGCGTTGACGCCGAGCTGTTGCAGGCCGCCTGCGATGCGCGCCGCGCGATCCGCGACG
>JANMAN010000179.1:0-3147 GCA_031359885.1 Tardiphaga sp.
TGCGGCCGGTCGTGAACTCGCCTGTGAGCGTCGGCCGAACGTCATGCTGTTTCCGAAGCCTGGGCACACCGAGCGCGATCCCGAAGCGATGTGGCGCGCAAGCGCGGATGCGATCGCGGCCTTGCTGGAAAAAACCGGAACGCCTGCCGGCGATATCGCGGCGGTCTGTCCGTCCGGTTACGGAAGCGGCCTTTACATCGTGGACCGGGATGGCGAGGCCGTGCGCCCCGGCATCGTCTCCACCGACATGCGTGGCGGGAGCACCATCGCGGCATGGCAAGCGAAGGGCTTGATCGACACCAACGAACGTCGAATTCAGCAGCGGTTCTGGCCGGGGCAATCGCTCGTGTTGATGGCATGGCTGTCGGAGCACGAACCCGCCGTTTCGGCGCGTGCCGACACTGTTTTGATGTGCAAGGATTTTCTGCGGCTTCGGTTGTGCGGCGACCGTTCGACGGACCCGACCGATAGCGGCATCGCCGGCTGCATCGATGTCACGCGGTCCGCTTACGCCGACGACCTGTTCGACGAATTGGGTCTGTCGCATTGGCGCGAAAAGATGCCGCCGATCGCAGAAGCCACCGATGTGGTCGGCCAAATTTCGACCGACGCCGCACGCCAGACCGGACTGATGGCGGGAACGCCGGTCGTGCGCGGCGTCGTGGATGTCGTCGCCTCGTCGCTTGCGACCGGCATCGTCGAGCCAAGTCAGTTGAGCATGGTGGCCGGAACGTTCAGCATCAATTCCACGCTTCACTCGTCGCCGCGCTTAAGCACAATGCCTTTTCTGCAAATGCCCTATCCGGTCAACAACCAGATTTTGGCGACCGAGGGGGCCGCGACATCCGCGAGCAATTTCGAATGGTTCTGCCGCAACGTGTTGGACGGTGAAGCCGCGCGCGCGGTTGCAGCGGGACGATCGGTGTATGACGTCTGCAACGAATATGTCGATCACGCACGCGACCGCGCAACGGACATTCTGTTCTTTCCGTTTCTGTTCAACGGCGACGGCGGAGGGCCGGCCGGCTTTCTCGGCCTCAAGGCGTCGCACGGTCTGGGCGACATGCTGTGCGCGATCTTCGAAGGCGTGGCTTTCGCGCATCGTCATGACATCGAACGCCTGCTGACAGGGCCGGATGCGGCCAAGCCAACCGTCATTCGCCTCGCCGGAGGTGCGTCCCGCAGTGCGATCTGGGCGCAGATGTTCGCGGACGTTCTCGGCATGCCCGTCGAAATCACGGACAGCAGCGAACCCGGCGCGCGTGGCGCTGCCATCACGGCCGCCGTCGGCGTCGGCCTGCATGCGGACATAACAACCGCCGTTAGCAAGATGGTTCGCGTCGCCCACCGGTATACGCCTGCGGCGGAAAAGCACTGCGTCTACACCGCGAAGTATCGCCGCTACGTCGAACTTGCCGCTGTCCTGGAAAAAAATTGGCGCTTGCACTGATCGCAACCCGCTCTCGGACGCGGACTGATTTTAAGTCGTAAGGACACGATAAGAATGGCCCACATCGGCGACCTCCTTGCGGAAATGCTTCTGCAATATGGCGTGGACTTCGTCTTCGGGATGCCCGGTGGACAAACCGCTGCCCTGCACGATGGCATCTCCCGTCGTTCGCCTGCGATCCAGCACATCTTGGTTCGCGACGAACGCAGCGCCGGCTATGCCGCCGACGCCTATGCGCGGCTGACGGGCAAGCCGAGCGTCTGCGATGTGACCGTCGGCCCCGGTGCTACCAAACTGCCTGATGGTCTGGTCGAAGCCTTGAATGCCTCGATCCCCATGATCGCGATCGTCGGCGAGTTGCCGCTCAATTGGACATCGCTGCGTTCCAAAGGCGTGGCCTCCCAAGGGTTCGATCAGGTTGCGTTCTTCCAGCCGATCACGAAAGCGACGTTCATGGTGCCGAGCCCGGCCGCGCTTCCCGATCTTGTTCGTGCGGCGTTTCGGATCGCCACCGCACCGCGTCCTGGTCCGGTCGTGTTGATTATTCCGCACGACGTCATGGACGCCGAATGGGACGAAGACGCGATCAAAGCGACGATCGACGATCGCAGCATGCGTGCGCCATCGATCCGCTATGCCCCGCCGCATGACGAGATCGCGCGCGCGGCGCGGCTCATCAACGCGGCCAAGCGCCCCGCGATCATTGCGGGCGGTGGGGTGCATGGGTCGGACGCCGTCGAGCTTCTGACGCGGATCGCCGACCGGATCGAACCGCTGGTCGTCACCAGCCTGTCCGGCAAGGGCTGCGTTCCCGAGACGCGACGCTACGCGGCAGGTGTTCTCAATCCGCTTGGCTCCGCTGCGGCGATCGAACTGATCAAGGATGCCGATCTCGTCGTGTGGTGCGGTTCGAAAGCCAGCCAAAACACGGCAATGAACTGGACGCTGCCGCTTCCTAATCAGGCGACGATCACCATCGACTCCGATCCGCTCGAACATGGACGCACGTTCCGGCCGAGCGTCGCGTTGTGCGGCGATGTCAGACTGACACTTGAACTGATGGACGAGATGATCACCGCCACGCCGCAACAGGAATGGCTCGATCATATCGGCACGGTCAAAGCGCGGCACGACGAGGCGAACGACAGCGATGCGACGTCGGATGCCGTACCGATTCATCCCGCCCGCGTGATGCGCGCACTGGCGCAAAAACTTTCGCCGCAAGATGTCGTCATCTCCGACGCAAGCTGGGCCGCCGGCTGGATCGGCGTTCACATTCCGGCCACGCGCGCCGGACGCAATTTCTTGTACGCCCGCGGCCAAGGCGGCCTCGGCTATTCGATTCCTGCTGCGATCGGTGCCGCCACCATCGTCGGGAAAGCCGGCGGCCACGTCATTACCGTCGCGGGCGATGGCGGGCACTCTTTCGCTATCGGCGAACTTGCGACGCAAGCGCAGAACCGCATGAAGATCGTCAACGTCGTCATCAATAACGGCATCCTCGGATGGCTTCAGATGTGGGAGGAGTTCTACTTCTCCAATCTGCGCCAGTCGGTGGATCTGTCATTCGACGGCAAGCCAAATTATGCCGCGGCCGCGGAAGCGCTCGGCCTCAAGGGCATTCGCGTCAAGACTCCCGATCAGATCGAAGCCGCACTCGACGAAGCCTTCGCCTATGACGGGCCGGTCGTGCTCGA
>JANMAN010000188.1:0-2568 GCA_031359885.1 Tardiphaga sp.
CTTGATCATCGACCATGACATGACGCTGGTGTCCGAGGCCGCGCAGCACATCACGGTGCTGAATTTCGGACGCCGCATCGCGGACGGCGAATCGATGGCGGTGCTGCGCCATCCCGACGTCGTCTCCGCTTACCTCGGGACCGACTGATGGCGCTGTTAGAAATCAACGACCTCCACGTCCGCTACGGCGAAATCGTCGCGTTGCAGGGCGTCTCCTTCAGCGTCGCCGAAGGGCAGGTGGTGACGTTGCTCGGCGCCAATGGCGCGGGCAAATCGACGACGCTGCGCGCGATCTCGGGTCTGGCCAAACCAGCGCAAGGCGACATCCTGTATGATGGCAAATCGATTGCGGGCCTTGGCCCCGAGGCGATCGTGCGGATGGGTATCTCGCACGTGCCGGAGGGACGTCGGGTGTTTCCGGGCCTCACGGTAAAAGAGAACATCATGCTCGGCGGCTCCAACCGCCGTGCCGCCAAGGCCGAATTGTCGCGCGAGGCCGATGCGATGTTCGATCTGTTTCCGGATATCCGCAAATTCACCAACTCGCTCGGCTGGACGCTGTCCGGCGGGCAATTGCAGATGGTCGCCGTCGCGCGCGGGCTGATGGCGAAGCCGCGTTTGCTGCTGCTCGACGAGCCGTCACTGGGTCTGGCGCCCGTCATCGTGCAGGCGGTGTTTCGCATCATCTCGGAAATCCGCCGCAACACCACGGTCTTGCTCGTCGAACAAAACGCGCGCATGGGTCTGTCGGTCGCGGACCACGGCTATGTGCTGGAAACCGGCAAGATCGTGCTCGGCGGCAAGCCGGACGAGCTGTGGGGCAACGAAGCGATCCGCGCGGCCTATCTCGGCGGCCACGGCAAGGTGCCGAAGGAAGCCGCGTCGGTGCCGCATTTGTGAGAGGACTGTCGATCTGCGTGCGTCGTGCACCGCTCATCCCCGCGCAAGCGGGGATTCAGGTCTTGGTCTTTTTTCGTGGTTCTGGATTCCCGCTTGCGCGGGAATGAGCGGGAGTGAAATTCGCGCCACCTCGTCTATGTCTGATCGAAAACGAAAAGAAGAAAAGCCCCAATGGTCACACTGCAACTTCCCAAACTGATCGACTTCGTCGCCGACATTTTCGCTCATGCGGGTTCGTCCGCCGATGAAGCGAAACGCATCGCGACCTATCTTGCGACGGCCAATCTCACCGGCCATGACAGCCACGGCGTCATCCGCGTGCCCGTCTATATCCGCTGGAACAAGATGGGTTCGATCGTGCCGAACCAGACCATCGAGATGGTGGTCGACACGCCGTCGCTCGCGGTGATCGACGGCCGCTTCGGCTACGGCCAGACCGTGACGCCGCAAGCGGTTCGGATCGGCATCGACAAGTGCAAGGCGTCGGGGCTGGCCGCCGTCGCGCTGCGCAATTCCGGCCATCTCGGTCGGGTCGGGGATTGGGCGGAAATGGCCGCGAAAGAAGGCCTGGTTTCGATCTTCTTCGTCAACGCATCCGGCTCGGTTCTCGTCGCGCCCTATGGCGGCGTCGAGCGAAGGCTGTCCACCGCGCCCTATTGCGTCGGCATTCCGCGCGAGAACGCGCCGCCGGTGGTGCTCGATTTCGCGACCTCGATCGTCGCCGAGGGCAAGGTGCTGGTCGCCAGCCGCGGCGGCAAGAAACTGCCGACCGGCGCATTGATCGATCCGGACGGTACGCTCAGCGAGAACCCGACCTCGCTCTACGGCTCCTACGAGATGGACGGCACCCGCGACCACAGCCAAGGCAAGGGCGCGATCCGCGCCTTCGGCGAGCACAAAGGTTCGGGGCTGGCGCTGGTGTGCGAGTTGCTCGGCGGCTCCCTGACCGGCACCAGCGCGACCGGGCCGAACAAGCGCTTCGCCAACGGCATGCTCGCGATCTACATCGATCCGAAGAAGATCGACGCGGCGGATTTCTTCGACGCCGACATGACGCGCTACATCGACTACTTCAAGAACACCAAACCCGCGCAGGGCGTCGAGCAGGTTTTGATTCCGGGCGAACCGGAAGCGAAGTTGCGCGCGGAGCGCACGGCCAACGGCGTGCCGTTGCCGGACGAAACATGGGCGGCCATCGTCGCCACCGCGCGCGACCTCGGTGTCAGCGAAAATGCGATCCAGGCGGCGACGCAGTGAATGGAGGGTGCGAGCACGGCATCCGTTCGTCCCCGCGGACGCGGGGACCCAGACTTTGCATCACACAATCGTAGCTCTGGATACCCGCCTTCGCGGGTATGAGCGGAGAATTCGGTGACGCCTAACTTAAACTTGTTTCAAGCAAAAAGGAAAAACCACCATGGCCAATAAAGTCAAAGAAATCTGGGCGTCCGGCAAGGTCGTCGTCAATGCGTGGCTGGCGATTCCGTCGGGCTTCTCCGCGGAAGTCATGGCGCAATGCGGCTTCGACAGCGTCACCGTCGATATCCAGCACGGCGTGCAGGATTATCAATCGATGGTGCAATGCTTTCAGGCGATGAACGGCCATCCGGTGACGCCGATGGTCCGCGTGCCATGGAACGAACCCGGCATCATCGGCAAGGTGCTCGA
>JANMAN010000203.1:0-2507 GCA_031359885.1 Tardiphaga sp.
GCCGGT
This sequence comes from Tardiphaga sp., assembly GCA_031359885.1. Taxonomy (GTDB): domain Bacteria; phylum Pseudomonadota; class Alphaproteobacteria; order Rhizobiales; family Xanthobacteraceae; genus Tardiphaga. The sequence continues at coordinate 7 of JANMAN010000203.1, forward strand.
CCAAGCAGGATCGCAACATCGGCCATCTCGACGTGCAGTGCGTCGCTGTCCGCTTCGGAATAGACGGCCACGGTGCGCAAACCGAGCGCGCGCGCCGTGCGGATGATCCTACAGGCGATCTCGCCGCGATTGGCGATCAGCAGGGTGCGGAAGCGATGATACAGTGCGGGAGAAGCCATCATCACATCCTGAACAGGCCGAATGTCGTCGGCTGCGGCGGCGCATTGCTCGCCGCCGCAAGCCCGAGGCCGAGCATCAACCGGGTGTCTTTCGGGTCGATCACGCCGTCGTCCCAGATCCGCGCAGTCGCATAATAGGGGCTGCCTTGGGTTTCGAATTGCTGGCGCGTCGGCGCGCGGAACGCTTCTTCTTCCTCGGCCGACCACGTGCCGCCCTTGCTCTCGATGTTGTCGCGGCGAAGCGAACTCAGCACCATCGCCGCCTGCTCGCCGCCCATCACCGAGATGCGCGCATTCGGCCACATCCATAAAAAGCGCGGCGAATAGGATCGTCCGCACATGCCGTAATTTCCGGCCCCGTAGGAGCCGCCGATCACGACGGTGAATTTCGGCACGCCCGCGGTCGCAACCGCAGTGACGAGCTTCGCGCCGTCGCGCGCGATGCCGCCGGCCTCGTATTTTTTGCCGACCATGAAGCCGGTGATGTTCTGCAAGAACACCAGCGGAATATTTCGCTGGCAGCACAGCTCGATGAAATGCGCGCCTTTGAGCGAGCTTTCGCTGAACAGAATTCCGTTGTTGGCGATGATGCCGACCTGATGGCCCCAGATCCGCGCGAAGCCCGTCACCAGCGTCGTGCCGTACAGCTTCTTGAACTCGTCGAACTCCGAGCCATCGACGATCCGCGCGATGATGTCGCGCACGTCGTAGGGCTTGCGCGGATCGGACGGGATCACGCCGTAGACGTCTTCCGCCGGAAACAGCGGCTCGCGCGGCGGCTCCCAATTCGTGGCCGACCGCACCGGCTTTTTCAGCGTCGAGACGATGCGGCGCGCGATCCCGATCGCATGCGCGTCGTTCTGCGCATAATGGTCCGTCACGCCGGATTGCCGCGAATGCACGTCGGCGCCGCCGAGTTCTTCGGCGGTGACGATCTCGCCGGTCGCGGCCTTCACCAGCGGCGGTCCGCCGAGAAAGATCGTGCCGTGATTGCGCACGATGACGCTTTCGTCGGACATCGCCGGCAAATAGGCGCCGCCTGCGGTACATGAGCCCATCACGACCGCGATTTGCGGAATGCCCTGCGCGGACATCTGGGCCTGGTTATAAAAGATGCGGCCGAAATTACGCTCGTCCGGAAAAATTTCGTCCTGCTGCGGCAGGAAAGCGCCGCCGGAATCCACCATGTAGATGCACGGCAGATTGTTCTGACGCGCGATCTTCTGTGCACGCAGATGCTTCTTCACGGTGATCGGATAGTAGGTGCCACCCTTGATCGTGGCGTCGTTGGCGACGATGACGCATTCGCGCCCCGACACGCGGCCGACGCCGGTGATGACGCTCGCCGAATGCACGTCGCCGCCGTAAAGACCGTTAGCTGCCAGCGGCGACAATTCCAGAAAAGCCGTGCCGGGATCGATCATCAGATCGACGCGGTCGCGCGCCAGCATTTTGCCGCGCGCAGTGTGTTTGGCGCGGGCGGCCTCGCCGCCGCCGCCCGAGATAGCCTTCAGCCGGCTGTGCAGGTCGGAGACCTGCGCGCGCATCGCCTCGGCATTGCCTTTGAATTCCGACGAGGTCGGATCGATGCTTGAACGAAGCGCCATGGTCCCCCGGTCGTTTTTTATCCGTAGGGCGGGCAATCTTGTGCCCACCTATCGCTCACGAGGTGGGCGCAACGCACCCACCCTCCACAACCTAGTGCGTCCAGGGTTCGCCGCGACGGAATGCGAAATTGTCCGAATAGGCGGCGATGCGCCGCTTGAAGTCCTTCGGCTCGAGCACCTGATAGGGTATGCCCTCGCGCTCGCAATAGGCGACGGCCTCCTCCTTGGTCTCGAAGCGCAGCGTGAGCTGCTGCTTCATGTCGCCGGACGACGTCCATCCCATCAAGGGTTCGATCACGCGCGGCTGCTCGGGTTCATAGTCGAGCTGCCAGTCGCGGGTCTTGGCGGTGCCGGATTGCATCGCGTTCTTGGCTTGCTTGTAGATGCGTGCGGTCATGAACGATGACGGTCCTGTCTGTGGAGGCAACGAAAACCGCTGACATCCGTGCAAATCATGCGCTAGAACTGTGGCTTCTTTGATTTGGTATATTCCCTCCTCCGCGTCGTGACAATCTCGGCCCGACCCGGCGTCCCGTCCCTATTTGATTGCAAACGACCCTCATGGAAATTCACGCCACCTTGCCGCCCAAAGGCCGCGATCTGCGGCTGGATTTCTTTCGAGGCATCGCGAATTGGTGGATCTTCCTCGACCACATTCCCGAGAACGTCGTGAATTGGGCGACGCCGCGCAATTACGGCTTCAGCGACGCCGCCG
>JANMAN010000225.1:0-5463 GCA_031359885.1 Tardiphaga sp.
CGACGAAACCGCGAAGGCCTTATGGAAAGCACATAAGCACATCAACGAATCCGCTGACCTTGTGATGTATTGGTGGGATCACGCCGCAGAGCTGCTGACGCTGAAAGGCACGGTGTTGCGTCGTTTCGGCTTCGTCACGACGAACTCGATCAGCCAAGTGTTTCAGCGCCGCGTCATGGAAAAGCATCTGCTCGGCAAGAGCGCGACGCGCCTCCTGATGGCAATTCCCGATCATCCGTGGACCAAAGCAACGAAGGACGCGGCCGCCGTGCGCATCGCCATGACCGTCGTGGATGCCGGCACGTCGGAAGCTGTTCTGCGCGAAGTGACCCACGAGGCCGATCTCGATACGGACGCGCCGAAGGTCGAATTCAATGAACTGCACGGATCGATCAATTCGGATCTCACGCAGGGCGTTGACATGTCGCGCTGCGCCGCGCTGTCCGCAAATGACGGGCTGGCCTCGCGCGGCGTATCGTTGCACGGCGCTGGCTTTCTCGTGACCCGGAATGAAGCCCTGCATCTCGGGCTCAACAAGCACGCGGGACTCGAACGACACATTCGGCCCTATCGCAACGGCCGCGACCTGAGTTCGCACGCGCGCGATCTGATGGTGATCGATTTGCTGGGGCTTGAGCCAAACGACATTCGGCAGCGCTTCCCGGAAGTCTATCAGCACCTCGCGCACAAGGTGAAGCCGGACCGCGAGGCTAACAATCGCGAGACCTATCGCCTCAATTGGTGGCTGTTTGGCGAGCCTCGCCGCGAGTTGCGTCCGGCTCTCGCAAAGCTGCCGCGCTACATCGCGACGATCGAAACGACGAAACATCGCGTCTTTCAGTTTCTCGACGCGTCAATTGTGCCTGACAATATGCTTGTCGCGATAGCCTCGGATGAAACCTGGCATCTTGGCGTCCTCTCTTCGTGCATTCATGTGACGTGGGCGCTTCGTGCTGGCGGTTGGCTCGGTGTTGGTAACGATCCGCGATACTCAAAATCCCGATGCTTCGACCCCTTTCCCTTTCCGGATGCGAACAACATCCAGAAGCACAGCATCCGCGTGATCGCCGACGAACTCGACGCGCACCGCAAGCGCGTGCTGGCCGAGCATCCGCAGCTCACGATGACCGGGCTCTACAATGTGCTGGACGATCTGCGCGACGGCATCGCGCCGGACCAACTCAGCGCCAAGCACCGCGCAATCTTCGACGACGGCCTCGTGCTGATCTTGAAAGAGCTGCACGACCGGCTCGATGTCGCGGTCGCTGCCGCATACGGCTGGCCTGCGGACTTGCGCAACGACGACCTTCTCACGAGGCTCGTCGCGCTAAACAAAGAACGCGCCGAGGAAGAAAAGCGCGGGCTGGTGCGCTGGTTGCGGCCCGACTATCAGATCCCGCGCTTTGGCAAAGGGATCGACAAACAGGCCGCCTCGGAAGACGGCACGCAGATCGACGCCATGCTCGATGTGATCGCGAAGGTGCGGAAGCCGTCATTCCCGGCGAGTGCCGTCGAACAAACAGCGGCGGTGTTCGCTAAACTGGCGGAGGCACCGGGCCGTCTCGATGCGAAATCCGTCGCGTCGCAGTTCAGACCGTCCAAGACGTCGGAGATGAAAATCACCGCCGTGCTCGCGTCGCTGGCGCGGCTAGGCTACGTCACCACCGACGACGGCCGAACTTTCGTGCTTCGGCGCGTGGCGTAGCGCCGATCAATCGGCGGTACCGGTTACTTCGCAATCCCCGGCATGTCTTTCGATCCGTCCATGTCCTTCATCATGGCCATGTCCTTGCAGCACGAACAACCGCCCGCCGCTGCCGCTTTCGATGACGGCGCGGATGTTGCGCCCGGCATCGATTTCGACACCTTCGCCTGGGCCTTGGTCGGCTTCCCACACATGGCCGCACCGTCGGCGCTCGAGCCGCAAGCAGCCGAGGCCGCGCTGGTGACAAGCATCGCCAGACCGAAAATGGCAACGGACAAGGTGGCTTTCATGATTTTATCTCCAAGGCTCAGAAAAAATTTCGAAGCAGATAGCCCAATAGATCGGAACTGCGACCCGTTGGACAACAACGATGCCGTGAACTGCCATTTGGTCGTGACTTACAGCCATTTCTTCCATTTGAAAAACATATACGGCAGCGCGCCGGCGAGCACCATCATCCCCACCGCCATCGGGTAGCCGAGATGCCAGTCCAGTTCCGGCATGATCTTGAAGTTCATGCCGTAGATCGAAGCGATCAGCGTCGGCGGCATGAGAACGACGGCCATGACCGAGAACAGCTTGATGATGTTGTTCTGTTCGAGATTGACGACGCCGAGCATCGCATCGAGCACGAAGGTAATCTTGTTCGACAGATACGACGCGTGGTCGGTGAGCGAGGAGACGTCGCGTTGCATGGTCTTGAGCTGCGCGCGCATCTCCTTGGACCATTTGACGCCGTCCGCTTCGGCCGTCACGAAAGTGACCAGCCGGCCGATCGAGACCAGGCTCTCGCGGACCTTCGAGGTGAGGTCACCCTTGCGGCCGATGGTGATGAGGATATTCGAGTAACGCTTGGCGTGACCGGTCCGGGCGGACCCCTCCGGCTCGAAAATGTCGTGGCTGACCTGGTCGACGTCCGCGCCGGCGCGCTCCAGAATATCGGCGCAACGATCGATCACCGCGTCGAGCAGTTCCAGCAAAACGGCCTCGCCGGTCGAACACGGCGTCGCCCCGCGGGCAAGCTTGTTCTCGACGAAAAGAAACGGCCGTGGCGCGTCGTAGCGCACGGTGACGAGTTTTTTGCTGCCGAGAATGAAGGTCACGGGCGTGATCCGAGGTGACTCCGTGTCGGCGTCGCACATCAGGCTGGCCGTCATGTAGCGCGCGCCGTTCTCGATATAGAGCCGGCTCGAGATTTCGATCTCCTGCATTTCCTCGCGGGTCGGGACCGCGATGCCGACCAGCCGCTCGACCGCCTGATCCTCTTCCGGCGTCGGCTTCACCATGTCGATCCAAACCGCGTCCGGCGGCAGAACCGCCAGATCGGTCGGCTCGGACTTCTTCAACGCCGCATCGGAGGGGGTATACAAAGACAGCATCGGCAACTCCGGCAGGGACGCAGCACAACTCTGAGTGCGCCAATCACATCGATTCGGGCAAGCCTCGACGCCCTCCGACTGGAGCGCAGGGCGGATTTCGGCCACAGATCGGGCGTCATCGAGGCGGATTGACGCCGCCGGAAAGGCGGGCTGTCAACGCTTGCTTAACGATTCACCACAGCACGAAAATGTTGCGGCATTTATGACACAGCCGAGCTCTCGCAGTGCGGCGAAGCCATCTGGAAGCTGGAAAATTAGCAGATTTGAGCGATACTCGACCTATAAGAAATTCAAGTTCGAAACGTCGGTTTTTAACTTCTGCCGCGCGCAATTGGCGCCGGGTTCGTGATTGGAACATTGAGATGGCTTCGATGAAGGCTAAACTGGCGGTGATCGCAGCGGGCTTCATGCTCTCGGGCTGCATGCAGACCGCGACCACCTTCCAGTCCGCGCCGGAGGCCAGCCTCAAGCCGAACGACAAGGCGCAGCTTTCCAAAGCGCGCTATGCCAAGACGCAAGTTGCCGAGCCGTTCCGCCGCGCCATCGTGAATTATCACCGCAAGGAAAGCCCCGGCACGATCGTCGTCGATTCCGACAACCATTATCTTTATTACGTGCAGGACGGCGGCAAGGCGATCCGCTACGGCGTGACGGTCGGCGAGGAAGCGCTGGCGTTCTCAGGCATCGCGCGGGTCGGCAACATGGCCGAGTGGCCGAAATGGACGCCGACCGCCGACATCCATAAGCGGATCGAAGGCCTGCCGGCATCGGTGCCCGGCGGCGTCGACAACCCGCTCGGCGCGCGCGCGCTGTATCTCTACCAGGGCAACCGCGACACGCTGTTCCGCATCCACGGCACCAACCAGCCGGAATACATCGGTGCATCAATCTCGTCGGGCTGCATCCGCATGACCAACGAGGACGTCATCGACCTCTACAGCCGCGTCAAGCCCGGCTCGATCGTCGTCGTGCTCGACCCTAAGCAGGGCGACTCGCCGTACAATTCCAAGATGGCGCTGCAGGGCGGCAACGCGATGGCGTCTTACTGATCGCTTCGCAATCTGATTTACGAAAAAAGCGTCGGTGCGAACCGGCGCTTTTTTGTTGCGTGCCGTGTCGGCCGTTTTGTTCCATTGCGGACGAAACGATATTGAGCCCGTGCTGTGCAAAACTGACCATAGGTCGTCGTCGATTGATCGTTAAATGGGCCGTTGCTTAAATCCGGCTGGAAACCGCGACATGTGTGCTCCCAGCTCCAAGCAAGGAGACGATCATGAGCCGTCCTGCAAAAATCCACACCAAATCGTTCGACGAGCGCGTCGCAGACTTTAGCGAGGCCAAAGTGCGTCAGGCGCAATTTTTGCCACACGGTGAGGAGCGCGACACTTTGGAGAGAGAGGCGCGTCAGATCAGGATCGCGTCGCATCTGAACGAATGGCTGTCGTCGCCAGGCCTTCGCTCGCCCAGTTGATGCGGCTGCGCCAAAACCACCTTGCTGCGCAGGAGCACTTGCTGCTGAGTTTTACTCGACGATCGACGGCCAGATGACCTCGATCAAAGTCCGCGCATTGAGATCCGCACGGCCGACATTGTCGATCGTGACGTCGGCCGTCACGCTCGCAGACGCGCGTTTCAACCGCTGCTCGACCGGACCGTCGCTGGAACGGCCCCGCGCGGCAAGGCGTTGCGCAAGCACTTCCGCTGGTGCGGTGATCTCGACGACGACGACATTTGCATAAATCGAACGAAGCGAGCCGACGACGGAGCGCGACACGTTGGCGACGACGCTGCGTCCGGTGCGGATGTCGTCATTGATGGCAGACGGCAATGCGTATTGCAGGCCATGCGCCTCCCACCAGATCGCATAGTCGCCGGTCGCGCACGCGGCCGCAAAGGCCTCCGCCGATACCTGAATGTTGTTTTCGGCCTCGGACGCCTGCCGCGTTACGACGCGTTGCGCGAACACGACCGTCGCGTCGTCGCGGCATGCCATACGCGCCAGATCGATCAACGTATCCTTGCCCGCGCCGCTCGGCCCGACGACCAGGATCAGCCGCCCCGGCCCGATCCTGTCAGGGGCACGCGCGGCCTCGCTCATGCGACGCGCCGGCCTTCGCGCCAGACGCTGCGCACCACCGGCGTTTCGCGGGCGACATGCACGCGGATGACATCGGCCCGCTTGCCGACGGCGATCTCGCCGCGATCGTTGAGGCCTATCGCCTCGGCCGGGGCTTTCGTGACGGTTCGCACCGCGCTAGAAAGATCGATCGACGGCACGCGCGTCGGCAATTGCAACGCGGCCATCAACAAACTCGACGGGATGTAGTCCGACGACATGATATCGAGCAGGCCCTCCTGTGCCAGTTCGACGGCGGCGAC
>JANMAN010000229.1:0-3709 GCA_031359885.1 Tardiphaga sp.
ATGCCGTCGCCGAAGGCACGGGCACCACCACTACGGGGTTAGGTGCAGGCGATCCTCTCGTCGGCGCGTTGACGACCACCGCCGATACGACCACAGCGATCGGTCCGTACGCGATCACCCGCGGCACACTGATCGACGGCAGCAATCCAAATTACGCGATTACGTTCGTCAACGGATCGCTGACCGTCAATCCGGCAGCTCTGACGATCACGGCGTCCAACCAAAGTAAAACTTACGGCGCGATGAAGCTGCTCGGCACGACCAGCTTTTCGTCGATAGGACTCGTCACCGCAAACGGCGACACCGTCGATACGGTGACGCTGGCCAGTGTCGGCGCACCGGGTTCGGCCTCGGTGAACAGCGGCGTACCTTATGCGCTTTCTGCCAGCAACGCTGTCGGCAACGGGCTATCGAACTACACCATCAGCTATGTCGATGGCGGACTGACCGTCAATCCGGCAGCACTGACGATCACGGCGTCGAACCAGAGCAAGACCTACGGCGCGACGAAGCTGCTCGGCACGACGGGCTTCACGTCGATAGGACTCGTGACGGCAAACGGCGACACCGTCGATACGGTGACGCTGGCCAGTCTCGGCGCACCGGGGTCGGCCTCGGTGAACGGCGGCGTGCCTTACGCGCTTGCTGCCAGCAACGCTGTCGGCAACAGGCTGTCGAACTACACCATCAGCTATGTCGATGGCGGACTGACCGTCAATCCGGCAGCGTTGACAATCACGGCGTCGAACCAAAGCAAAACTTACGGACAGACCGTCAGTTTCGTCGGAACGGAATTCAGCTCGGTCGGATTGCAGAACGGCAATACGATCGGCAGCGTCGCGTTGAGCAGCGCCGGCGCCGCCGCTTCGGCAAACGTCACGGCTTCGCCCTACGCGATCACTGCGAGCGGCGCGACAGCCGGCAGTTTCGATCCGAAAAATTATACGATCACATATTTGCCTGGCGCGCTCACCGTCGCGCCTGCGCCCGTTGCAGTCACGGCGCTCGGAGGAACGTCGGTCTATGGATCGGCGCCCGCCAATCCCGGCCTGTCGGCCACCGGCCTCCAGAACGGCGACGGCGTCGGCACGCTGACGGGTCTGACGAATTCATTCGGCGTTACCGGGGCATCCGGAGTCGCTGCCAGCCCATACGCGCTGAACGTCGTCGGTACGCTCGGCAATGCGAACTACACCGTCGCGACGCGCAATGCCGGCATATGGGTCGTGACGCCGGCGCCGCTTCTGGTGGCGGCGGATGCCAAGACGCGCGTCGCGGGCGACAGCAATCCTGCTTTCACATATCAACTCAGCGGCATGCTGTTCAACGGTGATACTCTAAGTGGTGCGCTGGCAAGCCCCGCCACGACGGCATCGCCGGCGGGCGCTTATCCGATCGTCCAAGGCAGCCTTGCCGCATCGGCAAATTACAGTCTGACCTATCAAGGCGCGTCGCTGACGGTTTCGCCCGCGCCGACGTCCGGCGTTACGCCGGGAGGATCGACGGGAGGCGGGGGCGTCACGGCGTCGGCCTTGCTCTACGCGAGTAGCCTGATCCGTGACGGGTCGTTCCCGTTGACGTTACCGGACGACGCCTTGCCGGTGTTCGGCGCTCCGACGGTGACGACCGCGCTCGGCATCGGTGTGTTCTTTGCCGATCCGCGCTTCGACAAAATCTTCGTCTGTTTTCCGAGCGGAGCCGGCAAGGCCTGTTTCGCAGCCGGATCCTGACAGCCGATCGACTACGACGATCATTTATCTGCGCAAAACAACGTCGTTCTCAATCCGCGAACTGGTTGGCTGCGCGAATGATCGGCGCCCAGCGATCGACTTCGCTGACGAGAGTGGCTTTCAGCGCGGCCGGCGTGGCCTGATCCTGCGCAACCGGCTCGGTGTTGATGTCGTTGAAGCGCTTCACCAGATCGGGATCGCGCAGCGCTTCCTGCAACGTCTTGGCGAGCTTTTCGACGATCGCGTCCGGCGTGCCCTTCGGCGCATAGAGGCCGTGCCACGCGCCGATCTCGAAACCCTTCAGCCCGGCTTCGTCGGCGGTCGGCAAATCAGGCATCGATGCCAGGCGCGATTTCGTGGTGATGGCGTAGCTCTTCACCAACTTCGCCGCGATCGGGCCGGTCGTGTTGGTGGTCTGGTCGCAGGTGAGATCGATCTGCTTGGCGATCAGGTCGTTCATGACAGGGCCGTTGCCTTTGTAAGGCACCGGAAGAATCTGCTTGTCGACCGCCGTCATGAACAACATCCCGCACAGATGCGACGCGGCCCCGAGACCTGCATTGCCGAACGTCATCTTGTCGCCGTTGGCCTTGATGTAGGTCACCAGCTCGGCGAGCGAATTCGGCGGCAGATCGGGGCGTCCGATGATCGTCATCGGCGCGTTGGTGACGAGACCGATCGGCGCGAACGCGGTCTTGGTGTCGTAGGCCAGCTTGCGATACAGCGTGGCCGCCGTCGAAATGCCGATATGATGGATGAGAAGCGTATAGCCATCGGGGTCGGCGCGCGACGCACGCGTGGCGGCGATCGTTCCGCCGGCGCCCGTCGCATTTTCGATGATGATGGTTTGGCCGAGCAGTTTGGACATCGACTGCGCCGTGACGCGCGCGACCGTATCGGTGGCACCGCCCGCCGCGAACGGCACCAGCAGTGTGATCGCCTTGGTCGGATAGGTCTGTGCATAAGCGGGACATGTCGCAATTGCGAATGCGATGGCAGCAACGGCTTTGAGCGTCATGGTCGCCTCCCTTAATAATATTTATGGTGATGGTCGTCGCTTGCGAATGACGAGCAACGAAATCGTCAGACGTTCGAGCTTTGGATCGCTTCCACGACGGCATCGGTGACGTCTTTGGTCGTCGCGGTGCCGCCGACGTCGGGCGTCATGATGCCGGCGCCGCAAACCTTCTCGACCGCGCGCATCAGCCGTGTCGCGGCATCGGGCTCGCCGAGGTGATCCAACATCTGCGCCGCAGTCCAGAAACTGGCGACGGGATTGGCGATGCCCTTGCCGGTGATGTCGAAGGCCGAGCCGTGGATCGGCTCGAACATCGACGGGAAGCGACGCTCCGGATCGATGTTCGCGGTCGGCGCGACGCCGAGGCTGCCTGCGAGCGCGCCGGCAAGGTCGGACAGGATATCGGCATGCAGATTGGTGGCGACGATGGTGTCGAGGCTCTGCGGCTTCAACGTCATGCGCACGGTCATGGCATCGACCAGCATCTTGTCCCACGTGACATCAGGGAATTCGCGCGACACTTCCTCGGCGATCTCGTCCCACATCACCATGCCGTGGCGTTGCGCGTTCGACTTGGTGACGACGGTGAGAAACTTTCGCGGGCGCGACTGCGCCAGCCTGAACGCGTAGCGCATGATGCGCTGCACGCCGACGCGGGTGAAGATCGCGACTTCGGTGCCGACTTCCTCGGGCAGGCCGCGATGCACGCGGCCGCCGCAGCCGGCATATTCGCCTTCGGAGTTTTCGCGCACGATCACCCAATCGAGATCGCCGGTTTCGACATTGCGCAGCGGCGAGGTGATGCCGGGCAAAATCCGGGTCGGGCGGACGTTGGCGTATTGGTCGAAACCCTGGCAGATCGGCAACCGCAAGCCCCATAGCGTGATGTGGTCGGGCACGTCGGGCGCACCGACCGCGCCGAAATAGATGGCATCGAAGGCCTTCAACGTGGCGAGGCCAT
>JANMAN010000450.1:0-1908 GCA_031359885.1 Tardiphaga sp.
ATTCCATCGGCGTCGCCTATGGCCGACAGGGCGCGGCACAGCGCCATGCGCGCGGCGTCCGCAACCGGCTCGAACACAGCAAGATGGATGATATCTTTCAACGCGGACTGCACGAGTTCATTCAGGAATTCATCAACGACAACGCGCGCCTTGGCGACATCATCGCCAAGCAATATTTGATATAGTTTCTCGGTGCGCCCCTGCGCATGCGGAGATCGCTCGCGCTTCGCTCACTGACGACGGATATCGAACATGCGCCTGCGTATCGCACACACCACGACCTATCGCTATGAGCCGCCCGCGTCCGGGGTCATTCAGATTTTACGCATGACTCCGGGAAGCCACGACGCGCAATATATTGCCGACTGGCAGATCGACGTGTCGTCGGATTCTCGGCTCGACGTGCATCAGGATGCGTTCGGTAACGTAACGCATGTCCTCACGCACGGCACGATCGCCGACCTCGTGATCCGCGCCGAGGGCGAGATCGAAACGCAAGATACCGGCGGCGTCTTGAAGGGCACCGAGGAACGGTTTCCGGCGAGTCTGTTTCTGCGCTCGACCGAACTCACCGAACTCGTGCCCACGATGACCACTTTCATGCGCGAGTTGCGCGCGGACGCGGGCGACGACGTCCTGGGCTATCTCCACGCGCTGATGATGCGGATCAACGAACACATGACGTTCGATACCGATCCGACCAACTCCGGCACATCTGCCGCCGAGGCCTTCGCCGGCAAGCGCGGCGTCTGTCAGGATTACGCGCACATCTTCATTGCCTGCGCGCGGGCCGGTGGCGTACCGGCGCGATTCGTATCGGGGCATTTCTATCGCGAGGACGGCGAGGCGACGCAGCAAGCCGGCCACGCCTGGGCAGAGGCTTTCGTGCCCAATCTCGGCTGGGTCGGTTTCGACCCGGCTAATGCGATCTGTACGACCGACGCGCATGCCCGCGTTGCCATCGGCCTCGATTATCTCGGGGCCGCGCCGGTCCGTGGCACGCGCTATGGCGGCGGCATGGAGACGCTGTCTGTCGAAGTGAAGGTCGAACAGGCCGGCCGCGGCGGCTATGGGCAAAGCCAGAGTCAAAATCAGTCGTAATTCAAAACATCAGCGCGCCGTCATTCCGGGGCGCGATCGCATCTTTGCGAGCGCGAACCCGGAATCTCATCAAATAAACACGAGACGATTCCGGGTTCGCATGCGGCTCGCGCCGCCTGCGCCCCGGAATGACTTGCGTTCTCTCAATTCAGCCTGGGCGGCCGATCTCCCGTCTCGGTGGTCGGCGGCGCATAAGGCGTTGCCGGCGAAGGCGGGACATCCACCGGAACAACCGCCGTCGATGCGGCCGCGCGCCGCTCATGATCGCGATACGACTTCCAGCCGAACGGCAGGCTGGCCAAATATAGGATCGATCCTAGCGACACGATATGCCAGGGATACCCAATCAGCAGCGCGATGAAGAAGATCACCCCGACGAACACCGGCAACAACATCTCCGGGCGGACCCGCAGCCGCGTCGTCTTGCCCGAGAACACCGGCAACCGCGAGATCATCAGCACGGCAACGAACAGCGTGAACGCCGTCGTCAGCAGGACGGGTGGCTGCGGCACGCCCAGAAACGACAGATAGACCGGCAGCAGCACAACGATCGCGCCAGCCGGTGCCGGAACGCCTGTGAAGTAATTTGCCGCGAAGGCCGGTTTGTTCGGATCGTCCATCGTCGCGTTGAAACGCGCCAACCGCAGGCAGCCTGAGATCGCGAACGTCATGGCCGCAATCCAGCCGACATTGTTGAGATCGTGCAACTGCCAGAAATACAGAATCAGGCCGGGTGCCACGCCGAAATTGACGAAGTCAGCGAGGCTATCGAGTTCGGCACCGAACTTCGACTGGCCTTTCATCAGC
>JANMAN010000233.1:0-1724 GCA_031359885.1 Tardiphaga sp.
CCGTTCATCTGCGGCAACGAAGCCGCCGGCGAGGTAATCGCCGTCGGGCCGGGCGTCACGACGTTTCATCCCGGCGACCGCGTCGCGTATTATTTCAACCTCGGCGGCTATGCCTCTGAGCGCGTGATCCCCGCGGACAAGCCGGTCAAGCTGCCCGACCACATCACCTATGAGCAGGGCGCGGTGCTGATGCTGAAGGGCCTTACGGTCTGGTACCTGCTGCACAAGACCTTCAAGGTTGAGCACGGCCACCGCGTTCTCATTCATGCGGCAGCAGGCGGCATCGGGTTGCTCGCGTGCCAATGGGCCAAGGCGCTCGGCGCGCATGTCATCGGCACCGTCAGCACGCAGGCCAAGGCTGACCTCGCGCTCGCCAATGGCTGCGACCACGTCATCAATTACGCCGAGGAAGATTTCGTCGCGCGGGTCAAGCAGATCAGCCGCAACGAACTCTGCGACGTCGTCTATGACGGCGTCGGCAAGACGACCTTTCCGGGCTCGCTTGCCTGTATCAAGCCGCGCGGGTTGTTCGTCTCGTTCGGCAATGCGTCCGGCCCGGTGCCGCCGTTTGCGCTCACCGAGCTGAACAATCACGGCTCTCTGTTCGCGACGCGACCGAAGCTGAACGATTACGTCGGCACGCGGAAAGAATTGCTGGAAGGGGCGGACACGCTGTTCTCGGCTGTCATCGACGGCAAACTGCATGTGCCGATCAATCATGCCTACGCGTTGAAGGACGCGGCGAAGGCGCATCGCGATCTCGAAGGCCGCGTCACAACCGGCGCATCGATTCTGCGGCCGTGACGACCGCGTTGTGAATCATCGCAAGCAGCGCTAGCCTCTCGCCATAAAAACAAAAGGGAGGCTGACATGACTTTGCGACGTTCACTGATGGCGACGGCGATGCTGGCAAGCGCGCTGATATGTCCAAGCTTGACGGCCTGGAGCGCGACCGACGAACAGGGCTTCGTCCGTATCAACCAGGGCGAAGAGGTCTGGAAAAACCCGTTCGGGGTCGGCGTCGAAGTCGCGACCTTGCACGGCGATCCGTCGAAGCCCGGCATCTATGTGCTGCGGATCAAGTGGCCGCCCGGCATCATGAGCAAGCCGCATAAGCATCCCGAAGATCGCCACGTCGTGGTCTTGTCAGGGACTTGGTATACCGGGACCGGCGACGCCTTCGAACCCGACAAAGCGATTCCGATGAAGTCCGGCGGCTACATGGTGCATCCGAATGGCAAAGTTCATTGGGACGGCACGCGAGAAGAGGGCGCCGTGATCCAGATCACCGGCTACGGCCCGAGCGGCAACATGTTCGTGAAGCCGGACGAGCCGCAATTCGGCAAGACCCAGTAAACTTCGAATTCGTCATGTCCTGGCGCCGTCGAGCGCCGGGACATGATGGCGAAGCTGACCTTATCGCTTTTTCTTTTTGCGCGCTGCGTAGCGTGCGTCACGGGCGGCTTTGCGTTCGGCCTCCAAAGCGACTTCGCGCGCGGCCGCTTCCTTGGCTTCGCGCGCAGCCAATTCGGCTGCTGCGGCGGCTTCCTCGGCTTCGCGCTTCTGCTGGATGGCCTTGGCGGCGTCGCGGTCTTCCTTAGCCTTGGCGCGTGCGATCACTTGCGCTTCGCGTTCGGCAGCGCGCGCCATGACGGCCGGATCGTCCGGACCGGGCTGCGCTTTAAACTTGTTCAGAATATTCTTCCGAGCTTCCATGGCAGACT
>JANMAN010000245.1:0-4994 GCA_031359885.1 Tardiphaga sp.
ACGGCGTCGGCCGGAACGAGCGCATCATCTGCTTCAGGTCGTTCGAGACCTCGCGCATGTTGTCGAGCGCATCGACGGCGAACACCGGCGCGCAGACCACGACCAGCACGAACACGATGCGAAATTCGACGCCCTTGAACCAGAGAACCGCGAACAGGATCCACGACACCACAGGTACGGCCATCAGCACGCGGACCATCGGCCGCATGTATTTCTCGAGCGATCCCGACAGATACATCGCGATCGCGACCGCGAGGCCGACGACGAACGAAATCACCAGCGACAGCAGCACGCGGCCGAGCGTCACCGCGACATCCAGCACGGTGATCTTGGTCAGGCTTTGCGCGATGCGGCCGAGGCCGGGAATGGCGAACGCGGGGATGCCCAGCGACGGGGCGAGGTAGGACATCGCCTGCCACAGCGCTGCGAAAATAAGGACCGAAACGATCGCCTCGCGCGGCAACCAGCCGAACCCGCGACGCGGTTCGGCAGCGGGCGTCGGTTGCGCCTCAGGGGACATAAATAATCGCTTCGTCCGGCAGCTTCGGATGGAAGCCCGCTGTCACCGCGCGCTCGAACATATCCCAGATGCTTTTGCGCTCCTTGGCGTCCCACGCGGGCTTGGCTTCGAAATCCCA
Organism: Tardiphaga sp.; assembly: GCA_031359885.1. Classification (GTDB taxonomy): domain Bacteria; phylum Pseudomonadota; class Alphaproteobacteria; order Rhizobiales; family Xanthobacteraceae; genus Tardiphaga. Next base: position 639 of record JANMAN010000245.1, read on the forward strand.
ACGCTTGCTCAGCACGGCGTCCTTCAAAATTCCCGGCGGCAGCTTGACCGTCTCCGCTGCGATCTTATCCGCAGCGTCGGGATCGCTTTTCAGGAACGCCGCAACATCCTGCAATGCGGCGATGAACTTCTTCGGCATGTCCGGCGTCGCTTTGATCGAGTCCTCGCGCATCGCATAGACCAGTTCCCATCCGCCGCTGCCGGTCATCTCCGTCCAGGCGTCGTTGGCGTTGAAGATGATTTTCAACGCCGGATCGTCCTTCATCATCATGGTCGCGATCGGCTCGATCACCATCGCGGCCTCGACGCGTTGGGCTGCCAATTGCGCACGCGCCACCGCGAAGTTGGCATTCACCAACGTCATGTCTTTCGCCAAATCGATCTGCTTCGACTTGGCGTAGATCGACAACACCTGAAATTGTCCGCTGCCCATATCGACGGCAAGCTGCTTGCCTTTGAGATCGCCGAGCGACTTGATCGCGGGATCGCGCGTCAGCAGCACCAAGTCCGCCAGCGTCGCGCCGGTCGAGATGATTTTGATCGGCACGCCTTCGAGCCGCAGCTTCTGGAAGTTGGTCGGGCCGCCGATCAGCGTGTCGATCTCGCCGGTCGCGAGGCCCGCGTAATAGGCCGCGATCGACGGGTAGGGCCGCAGCTCCGCTTCGAAACCGTTTTTGGTATCGAAGCCTTTGGCTTTCATGATGTTGGCGATGATCGGCGCGAACACCGGCAACGTCAGACTGCCGATGCGAATTTTCGGTTTGTCCTGCGCGTATGACGGCGCGGCGATCAGCACAAGCGTTGCGGCGAAAGCGAACATGCGGCGAGACAATTGCATCGAAACGTCTCCTGATGTTGCGGCGCGTCAGGTCCGAAACGCACCGCGATTGGCCAAAACTCTAATTCGTTTGTTTGCAAACGATATGCCAAAAACGGAGGCACCGCCTGCCGTTGCAATCCTCTTGCAGTCGCTTCGCAAGGCTACTAGCATTTCGTTTGTACGCAAATGAAACTGCGTTGTTGGTCAGGTGCAAGATGCCGCATGTTGCGATGCCCGATGGTGTGAGCCTCTATTACGAAGAGGTCGGCTCCGGCACTCCGGTCGTGTTCGTTCACGAATATGCCGGCGACTATCGCACGTGGGAGCCGCAGCTCCGTTATTTCTCGCGCGCCTTTCGCTGCGTCACCTTTAGTCAGCGCGGCTATCCGCCGTCCGACGTGCCCAACGATCCGACGAAATACGGCCAAGACCTCGCGCGCAACGACGTCATCGCGTTAATGGATGCGCTCGGAATCGACAAGGCACATATCGTCGGCCATTCGATGGGCGCGTCGACCGCGCTGCATGTCGGCATTCATTTTCCGGAACGATGTCTGTCCGTCACGGCCGCAAGCTGCGGCTATGGTTCGAGCCCCGATCCGGCGTTCGTCGAGCAAGGTCGCGCGGCGTCGCGCGAGACGGCGAAGATGTTCGAGACCGAAGATTTCAAAACGGCGGCCGCGCGCTATGCCGACGGCGCGACGCGGCAGACCCATAAGAACAAAGACCCGCGCGGCTTTCAGGAGTTCGCGCGCATGCTGGCGGATCACTCGCCGGTCGGTCACGCGCTGACGATGCGCGAATTGCAGGCCAAGCGCCCGATGCTGTGGGAAATGGAAGCTGCGCTGAAAACCTTCACGCCGCCGCTTCTGATCATCGTCGGTGACGAAGACGATTGGTGCCTCGATCCCAGCATTTTCTTGAAACGCACGGTGCCGACCGCAGGCCTGTTGGTCATTCCAAGGTCCGGCCACACCATCACCAGCGAAGAACCCGCGGCGTTCAATGCCGCGCTCGCCGACTTGTTTGCCGCGGCCCAGGCCGGATCGTGGCTGTCTCACAAACCAAGATAATCATCGTAACAATCGGGAGAGTCATATGGATCTGAAACTGACGGGCAAGACGGCGCTGGTGACCGGCGGCAGCGAAGGCATCGGCAAGGGCATCGCATGGGCGCTGGCGAAAGAGGGCGTCGATGTCGCGATCTGCGCGCGCCGCATGGAGCCGCTGAAAGCCACGGCGGACGAGATCGCCGCGGCGACCGGCCGCAAGATCGTGCCGATCACGGCTGATCTGACCAAGGACGCGGACTGCAAGAGCTTCATCGAGCAAGCGCACAAGGCGATGGGCCGCATCGACATCATGATCAACAATGCCGGCTCCGCGCCCGGCGGCGTCATCGAGACGCTCACCGAGGACGACTGGGCGCAGGCGATGCAGCTCAAATTCATGGGCTACGTCCGCTGTCTGCGGTACGCGCTGCCGATCATGGTCGCCCAGGGCGGCGGCCGAGTCGTCAATCTGATCGGCAATGACGGCGTCAAGCCGTCGTACTGGGAGATCGCGCCGGGTGCTGCCAACGCTGCCGGTCAGAACATGACGCTGTCGCTCGCCGGCCAATATGGCCGCCACAACGTCTCGTTCTGCGCGGTCAATCCGGGGCCGGTGCGAACCGAACGCTGGGCCGGCCTCGTCAAGGCGATGTCGCGCGACATGAAAGTGTCCTACGAGGAGGCCGACAAGCTCGCGCCGGCCTCGATTCCGCTCGGGCGCATCGCGGAAGTGGAAGAGGTCGCCAATCTGGTCGTGATGCTCTCATCGCCGCTGGTGCAGATGGCCAACGGCACCATGATCGAAATCGACGGCGGGCAGGACAAGGCCCTGATGGACCGCTTCCGCGATCGGTAGTTGCATCAGCCGCTCATCCCCGCGCAAGCGGGGATTTAGATTTTGATTCTAGATTAAGACCGAAACACTGGCGTGATGTTTGCCTCTCGCAATCGACGAACTTGCGACAAGACGTTGCTTGACAACATCGCGCCCCGCTACCCTAGTTCCTTTCCTTTCAGCCATCGGAGATCGGTCATGCTGCTGGTTCGTCGTCTCGGGACTTTTGCATTGTTCGGCGCGCTCGCGCTTGCTTCGACCAGCTCGGTGGTCGCGCAGGAAACCATCAAGATCGGCGAACTCAATAGCTACAAATCGCAAACCGCATTCCTCGACCCGTACAAAAAGGGCTGGGAGCTGGCGATCGAAGAGATCAACGCCAAGGGCGGCGTGCTCGGCAAGAAGCTCGAAGTGATCTCGCGCGACGACGGCTCCAATCCCGGCGATGCCGTGCGTGTCGCCGACGAACTAGTAACACGCGAAGGCGTCGCGATTCTCACCGGCACGTTCCTGTCGAACATCGGCTTGGCCGTGACCGAATTCGCCGGCAAGAAGCAGGTGTTCTTTCTGGCCGCCGAGCCTTTGACCGACAAGATCACCTGGCAGAACGGCAATCGCTATACGTTCCGGCTGCGCGCCTCGACCTACATGCAGGTCGCGATGCTGATCCCCGACGCGGTCGCCGCCAAGAAAAAGCGCTGGGCGATCGTCTATCCGAACTTCGAGTATGGCCAGACCGCGGTGGCCGTCTTCAAAGAGATGCTGAAGGCCAAGCAGCCCGACGTCGAGTTCGTCACCGAACAGGCGCCGCCGCTCGGCAAGATCGACGCGGGTGCCGTCGTGCAGGCGATCGACGACGCCAAGCCGGATGCGATCTTCAACGTGATGTTCGGTGCGGATTTGACCAAGCTCGTGCGCGAAGGCAGCACGCGCGGCGTGTTCAAGGATCGCACCGTCGTCAGCCTTCTGTCCGGCGAGCCGGAATATCTCGATCCGCTCAAGGACGATGCGCCGGTCGGTTGGGTCGTCACGGGCTATCCTTGGGACAAGATCAAGACGCCGGAACATGCGGCCTTCCTCGCGGCCTATCAGAAGAAATTCAACGACTATCCGCGCCTCGGTTCGATCGTCGGCTATGCCACGATAAAGTCGATCGCGGCCGGCATTGCCAAAGCCGGTTCGACCGACACCGAGAAGATGATCGCAGCGTTCCGCGGGCTCGATGTCGACGGGCCGTTCGGGCCGTTCAAATATCGCGCGAGCGATCATCAGGCGACGATGGGCGCCTACGTCGGCAAGATCGCGCTGGAGAACGGCAAGGGCACCATGACCGACATCAAATATGTCGATGGTCTCAGCGTGCTGCCGAGCGATGCCGACGTGAAGAAGCTGCGCACGGCGGTGGAGTAACCTCATCGAGATGTGAAGGTGATGACGTCAACCACCGGCACGGCCTCCCCTCTCCCCTTGTGGGAGAGGGTGGACCAGCCGAAGGCTGGGCCGGGTGAGGGGTATTCGCAATGACGGATTTAAAACCCCTCACCCGCCTTCGCTACGCGAAGGCACCCTCTCCCACAGGGGGAGAGGGGAAACCCGCTGCGAGGCATCACACAACAGTCCAATCCGCATGACCTTCAGCGCTTTTCTATT
>JANMAN010000289.1:0-16110 GCA_031359885.1 Tardiphaga sp.
TTGCCAGTCGCCGGCGAACATGCGCCGGCCCTGTTCGATCAGCTTCGCATCGTCGTCGGTGGGCATGCGAAGGTTTGCTTTCATGTTGTCGTCATTGCGAGCCGACCCATGGTCGGCCGTTGCCGGCCATGGGACGAGCGAAGCAATCCAGTCCTCATCGAAAAGGACTGGATTGCTTCGTCATGACGTTCTCGCCAGCGAGAACGTCACTCCTCGCAATGACAACAACATGAGAGCAAACCTTCGCATGCCCACCGACGACGATGCGAAGCTGATCGAACAGGGCCGGCGCATGTTCGCCGGCGACTGGCAATTCATCTGGGCGTCGCCCTCGATCGAAACCCTGCCGCCGATGGCCGGCGTCGAAGTCGCGTTCGCCGGCCGCTCCAATGTCGGCAAGTCCAGCCTCATCAATGCGCTGACCGGGCGCAATGCGCTGGCGCGGACCTCGCACACGCCGGGCCGCACGCAGGAATTGATCTTCTTCGAGGGCCCGGCCGATTCCGGTCTGCGCCTCGTCGACATGCCCGGCTACGGCTATGCGTCCGCGCCCAAAGCGAAGGTCATGTCGTGGACCCGCCTCATCCATTCGTTTCTACAGGGGCGCAGCAATCTGGCGCGCGTCTATGTGCTGATCGATAGCCGCCACGGCCTCAAGGACGTCGACGAAACCGTCCTCAAGACGCTGGATAAATCGGCGGTGAGTTATCAGGTGGTGCTGACCAAAGCCGATCAGGTCAAAGCCACCGCATTGGCGGCAACGGCGGACGCGACGCGCACGGCGCTTCTGAAGCATCCCGCAGCGTTTCCCGAACTGCTGCTGACCTCGTCACGCACCGGCGACGGCATGCCGGACTTGCGCGCGGCAATGGTTAAACTTCTCAACGAGCGCGCCTAACCGACGCTCGGAAGCGCTGAAAACTTTAACCATCCGTCGCGAAACCTCACACTGTTGGAAGACCTTACATCATCGCTAGGATACAACCTCTGGAAGAGCAAAATGCTCCTCCGAGACCGCACCGATGATCCACAAAAGTGCTGCCGACCTCGCCATCGGACAATCCGATGTCTACGATTCCTTCCATTCGATGGGCGCTACTGCGCTGTCGTCCCGCCATGCGGCGATTGCCGATCCGCGTGAGGCGACCAGCCTGTCCGGCGGCGCATCTTGCGACATGGGCCCTGCCATAACGGCGCATATCGTCAGCGCCGGCGAGTGGGACGAGGCGGTCGCAGGCTTCGACGGCATTTGCCAGGAGCAGACCTGGACGTTCGGGCATCTGCGGTGGCCGTCATTGCATCACGAGCCGATGGTTTTCATGCATGACGGCGAGATCGTCGGCGGGTCGCTGATGAAAATCCAGCGATTGCCGCTGGGCGTCGGGTCCGTCGCGATCAGCAAATGGGGCCCGATGCTTCGGCATGCCGACCGCCCAGACCGCACCGCGATCTATCGCGGCATGATCGCGGCCATGGTGTCCGAATATGCGGACAAGCGAGGCCTGATGCTGTCGATCCTGCCGCGCGCGGCGGCTTCGTCCGACAATGACGAGTTCGACACGTTGACGTCGCTCGGCTTCAAGGCCGGATCGAACGCGCCGTTCCCCAATCGCTATTTGGTCAACCTGTCGATCGACGAGGTCGCGCAACGCGCCAGCCTTCATCAAAAATGGCGTTACCATCTGAGAAAATCGGAGAAGGCAGGCCTGACATTCGAGCACGCCGGACCGGAGCGGATCGGCGATTTCGCGCGCATCTACGACGCGATGAGCACGCGCAAAAAGTTTCCGGACTATTCCGCGTATCAGACCGTGCCGGACATGTTCGACTTGCCTGAACGGCTTCGGCCGGAATTGTTCTTCGTCAAACAGGATGACGACTACGTCGCCGGCGCCATCGTCTTCAAGGCGGGCGATACCGCGACGTATCTTTACGGCGCGACGACGGATCGCGCGTTGCCGCTGCGGGCCGGATATCTTTTGCATTGGCACATCATTCGCTGGCTCACCGAGAATACCCGCGCGAAATGGTACGATCTCGGCGGCACCGACGGTTTCCTCGGGCTGCACCAATTCAAAAAGGGCATGGTCGGAGACGCGGGCATCATTTCGGCGCTGCCGCCGATGGCGAATTACGCGGCACGCAAATGGCCGTTCCTTGTCGGCACCACCGCCTTCGCGGCGCGCGACATCGTCCTCGGGCTTCGCCAACGGCTGTTTCTGCGCCTGACCGATCACGCTCGGCCCGATCAATCGCGAGAACCTGCGGGCGTTTGATGAGCTACGCGAGACGCGCGATCGCCATTCCCGCCCGGCTCGCGTCGCGATCCGCGGTGATCCTCGGACTGCGTCTGCTCGGAGCCGTCATCGTCTTCGGCACGCAGGCGGTCATCGCGCGTGTATGGGGCGCAGAATTGCTGGGCCATTATCTGCTGGCCATCGCCGCCATCAATTTGATCGCGGCCGTCATGCCGCTCGGCTTTCATGTGATCGGCACCTATTTCGCGGCCGAGTATCGCGCTCAAGGCGACGCCGTCACCTTGCGGGCTTTCGCACGGCGCGCCTACAGCCACATTGCGTGGACGAGCGTGGCAGCGATCGTCATCGTCGTCGTCGTTGCGCCGTTTGCAGCGACCACGACGTTCGATCTCGTCGATAAACTCGGGCTCCCCGCCATCGTGATGGCTGCGGCCACGGCACTCGTCTTCGTCAACGGCGCATTCCTGGTCGGGCTGAAACATCCGATCGTGGGGTTCATTGCAGACACCTTGTTCAGGCCGCTCGCCATGGCCGCGGGCTTGGCTGTCGCGCTCGGTCTTGCTGGCGCGGGCTCCGGCTTAAAGGTGATGATCTGGACCGCCGGACTTGCCTATTGCGGCGTGGCGCTGGTGCAAGCCGGCTTCGTGCGACGTGCGATGCGTCAAGTTGGGACGCAAACCGTCGCAGCGGTGTTGCCGGTGTCCCGTTGGTGGCGCTTCGCATTGCCGTGGATCGTCATTTCGCTCGCGAGCGATTTCTTCTTCGACATCGACCTGCTCATGCTCGCGTCGTTGATGAGCATCGAAGACCTCGCGATTTTCGGGGTTTGCACGCGGGTGTTTTCTTTGATCGCCTTTGGGGTCGCCACCGTCTACGCGGTCACGATGCCCGAATTTCTCGACGCGCAGGCGCGACGAGACGATATTGGCTTTCAGCGCCGGGTCGCCGACGCAAACCTGATCGCGACGGCCTTCGCCGTAGCCGCATCGTTTGCCATGCTGTTCGCTGGCCCCGCCTTGAAGCTGTTCGGCCCCACTTTCGCGGCGGGCACGACGCCGCTCGCTATTCTTTGCGTCGGTCTCACGATCCGTTCGATCATGGGGCCGGCTGCGCTCGTGCTGTCGATCCACGACAGGCCCTATGCGAGTTTTCCGGCCATCGCGCTGGGTCTCGTTGTGCTGGTCGTAGGAAACTATCTGCTGGTTCCGCCCTATGGCCTGACCGGCGCGGCCGCCGCAGCGTCGTTGTCGATCGCGCTGTGGTCGGTGGCGCAATGGGCCATCGCCCTGCGGCATACCGGGATCGACGTCTCTGTCCGCCCGCGTTTGCGTGAACTGTTCGGCGCACCGAATCCCGTATTACCGGCGACCGACAAGCCGTCAGCGCAATAGACCGCCGGCGCGCAGCGCGTGCTTGATCTTGAGACGCGCGAGATTGATCCGACCCAATTGCGGCCCTCGGTCGTAACCGTCCGCCGATTTGGTCAGCGGGCGCTCGAGCAACAGATAATCCTCCCCGAACATATGCGTGCGCAGCAGCGCCGTTTGCTCGAACCCGAAATGTTTCATGACCGCTTCAGCGCGGGCGTTGTCGGGCCGGATATAGCAAGAAATCTTGTGGAAGCGGCCGTGGTCCCAACGCCGGATCAGAAATCCGATCGCAGCGATCGCGATTGAAGTCTGGCGGAAATGCGGGCTGACATAGATCCACGCCGCGCAAAGCACGCCTTGTTCGGGCGTCGTGAGAATGAAGCCCGCCATCTTGCCCTTGTACGAGATGATAGGCACGTACCAGGGATTGGCGGCAATCAGCGCGAAGATGAAATCCGTGCCGAGCCTTGCTTTCTCGTTGGCCTTGAAGGCGTCGTTGTAATAGGGCGATGTATCGATGGCTTCGATGAGATGCGCACGGATTTGCGCGATGTCGTCGGACGTCGCTGCCCGAACCGTTCGGCCGCCGCCGATATCCGCAAAATTGACAACGTCGTCCATGATCGCGATGTCTCCGCGCGGTAAGCTGCGAAACGATCTTTAGCGAAGCAAACTTAAAGGTAAGCAAATTGAGAGAGTCCAACGACCTCGTTACCCCTACCCTCGGCCGTCCATTGATCGCGCTCACCGGCCTGATGGGCGCGGCCGGCGTCGCGCTGGCTGCCGCCGCAGCCCATCAGGGCGATGCCTCGCGGCTGGCGCCGGCGTCGTCGATGTTGCTGTTTCATGCCCCGGCAGTGCTGGCGACGATCCTGCTCGTCGAGCGCCGCCTTATCCACTCGGCGCTCGGCGTCGTCGCGGCGTTCGGCCTCGTCGTGGGCGCGGGCCTGTTTGCTGGCGATCTGTCGATGCGGGTCTATACCGGCCATGCGCTGTTCCCGATGGCCGCACCGACCGGCGGCACGTTGTTGATCTTGAGCTGGCTGGTCTTGGCCGTCGCAGCGATCTGGCCGCGACGCTCTCCTGACGCGTAGCCTGGATGAGCTTTCCTCCTCAGGCCCGAGATGCTAGCGCTGTGCCGCGCCAATTATCGCGAATCGTGAGACCCGCTTCATGACCGACGCGCCGCATATCAGTCCGCTCGATCAGGCCCGCATCCTGTCCGAGGCGCTGCCGCACATGCAGCAATATGACGAGGAAACCATCGTCATCAAGTATGGCGGCCACGCGATGGGCGCCGAGGAAATGGCCAAGGCCTTCGCACGCGACATCGTGTTGCTTGAGCAGACCGCGATCAATCCGGTGGTCGTGCATGGCGGCGGGCCGCAGATCGCGACCATGCTCAACCGCCTCGGCATCAAATCCGAATTCGCGGCGGGGCTTCGCATCACCGACGCCACGACGATCGAAATCGTGGAAATGGTGCTGGCCGGCTCGATCAACAAACAGCTCGTCGGCTACATCAACGAAGCCGGCGGCAAGGCGGTCGGCCTTTGCGGCAAGGACGGCAACATGGTCACGGCCACGAAGGCCACACGGACGATGGTCGATCCGGATTCGCATATCGAGCGCGTCATCGATCTCGGTTTCGTCGGCGAACCCGATAAGGTCGATCTCACGCTGCTCAATCAGTTGATCGGCCACGAGCTGATCCCGGTGCTGGCGCCGCTCGCGACCTCGGCCACCGGCCAGACCTTCAACGTCAACGCCGATACCTTCGCGGGTGCCGTCGCCGGCGCGCTCAAGGCCAAGCGCCTGTTGCTGCTGACCGACGTGCCCGGCGTGCTCGACAAGTCGAAAAAGCTCATTCCGGAATTGTCGGTCAAGGAAGCGCGCAAGCTGATCGCCGACGGCACCATCTCCGGCGGCATGATCCCGAAAGTCGAGACCTGCATTTACTCGCTCGAGCAGGGTGTCGAAGGCGTCGTGATCATCGACGGCAAAACACCGCATGCGGTCTTGCTCGAACTCTTTACCAACCAGGGCACGGGAACGCTGATCCACAAGTGATGATAGACCGCACCAGCGCGAGATGTGACCCGAGACTTCGCCTCACGCAGAGCCGTCATCACCCGCGCATGCGGGTGACCCAGTATTCCGCGCCACTGAAGTTCATCCGAAATGTTTCGGACTACTGGATCGCCCGGTCTTCGTGCCCAATCCAGACAGCGCAAATGCGCTGCTGGTTGCGCCCTCGCCGGGCGATGACGGTCGCGCTTTTTGGGCTACTTTTCACGACATCAGCCCATGCCGACCTCAAGCTCTGCAACCGCATGAGCTACGTGGTCGAGGCCGCGATCGGCATCGACGACAAAAGCGCGACCGCGACGCGCGGCTGGTTTCGCATCGCGCCCGCGCAATGCCGCGTGGTGCTGCAAGGCGCGCTGACCGCCGACCGCATCCTGCTCAACGCCCGCGCGCTCGGCGTCTACGGTGCGTCGCCGCTACCGCAAAACGGCGCGGACACGCTATGCATCGCCCCGGACAATTTCGTCATCGCCGCCGCCCGGCAATGCCGCAGCGGCCAATCGCCTGCGCAGTTCACCGCCATCAAGCCAACCCAGACCGACGACGGAAACCTCGTCGCCTATCTGGCGGAAGACAGCGAATATGACGACGAGCAAGCCAAACTCGCCGCGATCCAGCGCCTGCTGGTGATCGCGGGTTACGATGCCGCCCCGATCGACGGCGTCGATGGCCCGAAGACCCAAGGCGCGCTCGCAGCCTTTCTCAAATCGCGCGGCCTCACCGGCGATATCGTCAACGCGCCGACCTTCTTCGACACCATGATCGATGCCGTGCAGACGCCATCGCAGGCCGGGCTGACATGGTGCAACGACACGCCGCATCGGATCATGGCCGCGATCGGCAGCGACGACGGCAAGGCCGTCACCAGCCGTGGCTGGTATCGCATCGAGCCGGGCAAATGCCTGCACCCCGACGTGGTCGGCCAACCGCGTCAGATTTACAGTTTCGCGGAAGCGGTCGATGCGGAAAATCGCGTGGTGAAGATCAAGGATCGCCCGCTCAACTGGGGCGGCGGCAAGGCGCTGTGCACGCGGGAAAGCAAGTTCGAAGTGACCGACCAGAACGACTGCGGATCGCGCGGCCTCGCCGCCAACGGCTTCGCGCTCGTGGACATGAGCGGCGGCGGCCGCACATTGCGGTTCGCGATGCCATGACCACGAGCCCACGCACCTTCACGGACATCGACACATGGGTGTTCGATCTCGACAACACGCTGTATCCGCATCACGTCAATCTGTGGCAGCAGGTCGATGGCCGCATCCGCGAATTCGTCGCGACGGCTTTGAGCATCCCGCCCGACGAAGCCTTCAAAGTGCAGAAGGATTACTATCGCCGCTACGGCACCACGATGCGCGGCATGATGACCGAGCACGGCATCTCGGCCGACGACTTTCTGGCCTATGTCCACAACATCGACCACTCGCCGCTCGAGCCCAATCCCGCGATGGGCACAGCCATCGCCGCGTTGCCCGGCCGCAAGCTGATCCTGACCAACGGGTCGTGCGACCATGCCGGCAAGGTGCTGGCCCGGCTTGGCATCACCGATCATTTCGAGGCGGTGTTCGACATCATCGCCGCCGAACTCGAACCGAAGCCGGCGCGCGCGACCTACGACAAATTTCTGAACCTGCACGGCGTCGATCCGACGCGTGCTGCGATGTTCGAAGACCTCGCGCGCAATCTCGTCGTGCCGCACGATCTCGGCATGACCACGGTGCTGGTGGTGCCCGACGGCAGCAAGGACGTCGTGCGCGAGACCTGGGAGCTGGAAGGCCGCGGCGAGGCCTATGTCGATCACGTCACGGACGATTTGACGGGGTTTTTGGCGGCGTTGAACGCGCAGCGCTAAATTTATCGTGTCCCGGGCGCGGTGCGGCGTCATCGGCGTAGCCGATCGCCGCTCCGCAGAACCGGGACCGTAACGACCGCATCGCTCGTCACGGCCCCGGCTCTGCGGCGCAGACGCTGCAAGAGCAGCGTCCTGCACCGCGTCCGGGGCACAGCGCGTCGAAGCCCACCTTGACTCCGCCCACCCGAATCCCGACAAAAGCGCGCAAATCGCCCGCACGCCCGAGGAATAAACGATGTCGCTCGCCCAACTTGAAACCACCATCGACACTGCCTTTGAGGCGCGCGACGGCGTCAGCGCCGCGACCAAGGGCGAGGTGCGCGACGCGGTCGATCACGCGCTCGACCTGATGGACAAGGGCGAGGCGCGCGTCGCCAACCGCGGCGACGACGGCAAATGGACCGTCAACCAATGGCTGAAGAAGGCCGTGCTGCTGTCGTTCCGCCTGAACGACATGAGCCCGATTTCCGGCGGCCCCGGCGGCGCGTCATGGTGGGACAAGGTGCCCTCGAAATTCGACGGCTGGGGCGAGAACCGCTTCCGCGAGGCCGGCTTCCGGGCCGTGCCGGGCGCCGTGGTGCGCCGCTCGGCCTTCATCGCTAAAAACGTCGTGTTGATGCCGTCCTTCGTCAATCTCGGCGCCTACGTGGACGAAAGCAGCATGATCGACACCTGGTCCACGGTCGGCTCCTGCGCCCAGATCGGCAATCGTGTGCACATCTCCGGCGGCGTCGGCATCGGCGGCGTCTTGGAGCCGTTGCAGGCCGGTCCCGTCATCATCGAGGACGACTGCTTCATCGGCGCGCGCTCCGAGGTCGCCGAGGGCGTGATCGTCCGCAAAGGCGCGGTATTGGCGATGGGCGTGTTTCTCGGCGCATCGACCAAGATCGTCGATCGCGACACCGGCGAAACCTTCATCGGCGAAGTGCCGGAATATGCCGTGCTGGTACCTGGCAATCTGCCCGGCCGCCCGCTCAAAAACGGCCAGCCCGGCCCGTCCACGGCCTGCGCGGTCATCGTCAAACGCGTCGACGCGCGCACCCGCTCCAAGACCAGCATCAACGAATTGCTGCGCGACTAATGACCACCGACGCGCTCTCGATCGCCCGCGACCTGCTGCGTTGCCGCTCGGTGACGCCGGCGGACGACGGCGCGCTCGGCGTGCTTGAGAGATTGCTAAAGGACGCCGGCTTCGAGACGCACCGCGTGACGTTCAGCGAAGACGGCGCTGCCGACATCGACAATCTCTACGCCCGCATCGGCAGCGGAACGCCGCACATTACCTTCGCCGGCCATACCGACGTCGTGCCGCCGGGCGACGAGACGGCCTGGGCGCACGGTGCGTTCTCCGGCGACGTCAAAGACGGATGTCTCTACGGCCGCGGCGCGGTGGACATGAAGGGCGGCATCGCTTGCTCGGTCGCCGCAGTGCTCGACTATCTCGCGGCGCATGACGGCAAACTCCAGAAAGACGGCAAAGGTTCGATCTCGTTTCTCATCACCGGCGACGAGGAAGACGTTGCCGTCAACGGCACCGTCAAACTGCTGGAATGGGCGGCGGCGCGCGGCGAAACGTTCGATCATTGCGTGCTAGGCGAGCCCAGCAATGTCGAGGCGATCGGCGATACGATTAAGATCGGTCGTCGTGGTTCGCAATCCGGCACGCTCGTCGTCGACGGCGTGCAGGGACATGTCGCTTATCCGCATCGCGCGCAAAATCCGGTCCCTGATATCGCGACCTTGATCGTCGCGTTGAGCAACGAACCGCTCGACGCCGGCAACGCGCAATTTCAGGCATCGAACCTCGAATTCACGTCGGTCGATGTCGGCAACACCGCCAGCAACGTCATTGCCGCGCAGGCGCGCGCCAAGTTCAACATCCGTTTCAATGACGAACATACGCAAGAGTCGCTGCGCGCACTGATCGAGACGCGTCTCGCCAAAGCGTCCGGCAACCGCATCAAGGCCCACATCGCGTGGGAGCCATCCAACGCCGGCTCCTTCGTGACGAAACCTGGTCCGTTCACGGACCTCGTCGTCGCCGCGATCAAGGATGTCACCGGCCGCACGCCCGATCTCAACACCGGCGGCGGCACCTCCGATGCGCGCTTCATCACGCATTACTGCCCGGTGATCGAGTTCGGCCTGGTCGGCCAGACCATGCATCAGATCGACGAACGCACGCCGGTCGCGGATTTGGAAAAACTCACCGCGATCTATCGCGGTGTGCTCGACAGGTATTTTTCATGAGCATTTTGGTTCTCACCGCGATCCCCGACGAACTCGACAAGGCGCGCGCGCCGGCCGGTCTCGAGGTGATCTTCACGGGCGTCGGCAAGGTGAACGCCGCGAGTGCGGCCACGCTTGCGATCTTGGCTTTGCGGCCGTCGCTGGTGATCAATTACGGCACCGCAGGAAAGATCAACTCGGCGTTGCGCGGCATTTACGAAGTTGCCGACGTCGTGCAGCGCGACATGATTGCGATGCCTTTGGCGCCGCGCGGCCGCACGCCGTTTAGTCCCGAACTCGATCGCTTGTCATCGGGCCATACCGGTATCGTCTGCGGCACCGGTGACAGCTTCGTCACCACGACCGATCCGTGGCTGGTCGAGAACAAGATCGACCTTGTCGATATGGAATTGTTCGCGATCGCGCATGTGTGTACGCGTCACGACGTGCCGTGGCGCGCGTTCAAGTTCATCACCGACGACGCCAATGATTTTGCCGCCGAACACTGGACCGCCAATGTCGCGGACGGGCAGACTCTGTTTTGGGACGCGGTGAAGGGATTGCCTTCGTAGGAGCGAGTTGAACTATTCGCTCCTCAATAGTCCACCTGCACCAGATATAGACCGTCCGGCGGCGCGACCGGCCCGCATGCGCTGCGATGGCGCGCAGCCAACGCGGCGGCGAGATCGTCCGCACTCCAGCGGCCCTCGCCGACCCACACCAGCGAGCCGACCATCGAGCGCACCTGGCTATGCAGATAGGACCGCGCCGACGTCACGATATCGACGGCATCGCCGGTCCTGACGACGTCGAGCACGTCGAGTGTTTTCTCCGGTGACTTCGCCTGGCATTCGGTATCGCGAAACGTCGTGAAATCGTGCTTCCCGATCAGGCGTTGCGCGGCATCGTGCATCGCGTCCGTGTCGAGCGGCCTCGGCAAACGCCAGACCTTGCCGATATCGAGCGCCAAGTTCGCGCGGCGATTTGCGATGCGATAGCGATAGTGTCGGCGGATCGCCGAGAACCGCGCCTCGAATTCATCAGGCACGATGTCGGCGGACAACACGCCGATCGGATGCGGTCGCAAATGCGCGTTGAGCCCGTCGCGAAAACGGCCGGGTACGAAATACTTTGCGATGTCGCAATGCGCGACTTGCCCGAGCGCATGAACGCCGGCATCCGTCCGCCCCGCGCCATGCACGCGCACGCTCTCGCCGCAAATTGCCATGATGGCATCTTCGAGCGCGCCCTGCACGGTCGGCAAATTGGGCTGCAACTGCCAGCCGCAATACGGCGCGCCGTCATATTCGATGGTCAATCGATAGCGCGGCATTCAACTCAACCGCAGGCCCGGCGCGAGCGCCGTGCCGCGCAGGAAATCCTGCGCGCTCATCGGCGCCTTGCCGGCCCGCTGCAACTGACTGACGCGGATCGCGCCGTCACCGCAAGCGATGGTGAGATGATCGTCTATGATCGTGCCGGCCGCGCCGCCGCCCGCAACAAGCGCGCAGCGCAAAATCTTGATGCGAACGAGATCGCCGTCGATCGGACATTCGAACCACGCACCGGGAAACGGCGACAGGCCGTGGCAGTGCTTGAGTACGGCGCGGGCCGTTTTCGTGAAATCGATGCGGGCTTCGGCCTTATCGATTTTGGCGGCGTAGGTCACGCCATCGTCGCTTTGCTTGGTGAGTTGCAAGCGGCCGCGCTCGAGCGCGCCGATCGCCCGCACCATGAGGTCCGCGCCAAGCGGCGACAACGCATCGTGCAGATCAAGAGCGGTCATCGCATCGGTGATCGCGATGCGCTCGGCCATCGCGACGTCGCCGGTATCGAGACCGACATCCATCTTCATCACCATGACACCACTCTCGGTATCGTCCGCCATGATCGCGCGATTGATCGGAGCCGCCCCGCGCCAACGCGGCAGCAGCGAAGCGTGCAGGTTGTAGCAACCGAGTCGCGGCGCATCGAGGATCGCCTGCGGCAAGATCATGCCGTAAGCGACGACGACCGCGGCATCGGCCTCGAACGCGCCAAACTCGTCCAGTGCCTCTGATGTCTTGAGCGTCGTCGGCGTCAGCACCGGAATGCCGAGACGCGCGGCCTCGCGCGCGACGGGCGTGTCCTGCATCTTCATGCCGCGACCGGCCGGCTTCGCCGCGCGCGTGTAGACGGCCACGATGTCATGGCCGTGCGCGACGAGTTCGAGCAGCGTCGGCACCGCGAAATCGGGCGTGCCCATGAAAATCAAACGAAGGGGCATGGTTGTCCTGTCGGCGTCAAGAAATCGGATCGGCCGAGAAGGGATCGATCAAAGTCAAACCGATGCCTGTAAAATCAAGTGTATTGCGTGTCACGAGCGGCATATTGTTCGCGAGCGCAACAGACGCAATCATAGCATCGATCGTCGATACCGACCGCCCCAAGGTATCCCTGATTGTTCGAACTTTCCCAAAATTGACAGCGGCTTCCACGTCGAAGGGAAGAATGCGACCACGATATCCTTCAAGAAGATCATCAAGCGACTGAAGCAAGCGCCGTTTTCGGTGACTGTCCGGCAGACGTTCGATCCCATAGATCAGCTCCGCAATCACCGGCGTACAAATAAACAAGCGATCATGATCCTGCTTATCCATCCAAGCGAGGACATTGGCTTGCGGTCCAGGGCGCCAAAACTCGGAGATGATGTTGGTATCGAGCAACATCAGTCAAAATCAGGAGGAGGCGACTCCGGACTGTCCACCTCGAAAACAAAGTCGTCTACCCGGTACTCCGGCGGCACCAAACTCATCAACCACGTTCCCATGCCGATCCCCGGCGGCGGTCCCTTGCCAATCGCCGATCCGGCTTCGGCAATGCCGAGACCGCTCCGCAAGATCGCTTTCGCTTCTTCCACGACGTCGCGGTCATGCGCCCGTGCCCGCTGCTCAAGCGAACGCTGCACATCGGGATCGAGATCGTGAATGAGAAGATCGGACATAATCGCAACCTCCGGTTTGGCTCGATCCTATCAATCGCGCCGGTCGCGATCAACCAAACGACCCTACTCCGCCGCGCGTTTGGCGAATTTCGTGAACTTCTTCACCACGCGGTCGCGTTTCAGCTTTGAGAGATAATCGACGAACAGCACGCCGTTGAGATGATCGATCTCATGCTGGATGCAGGTCGCGAACAGGCCTTCGGCGTCTTCTTCGTGGGTCTTGCCGTCGAGATCGAGAAACCGGAACCGCACCTTGGCCGGGCGCTCGACCGCCTCGTAATAGTCCGGGATCGAGAGACAGCCTTCTTCGTAGGTCGACAGCTCGTCCGATGCCGAGACGATCTCGGGATTGATGAACACGCGCGGCCGCGCGACGCTATTCTCGTCGTCGTCGCGTTTGGCGAGATCCATCGTAATCAGCCGCAGCGGCACGGCGACTTGGATGGCCGCAAGGCCGATGCCCGGCGCGTCGTACATCGTCTCCAACATATCGTCCGCGAGTTTGCGGACCTGGGCCGTGACGGTCTCGACGGGCTCGGAGATCAGCCGAAGTTGCTTGTCCGGAAGAATGATGATGTCGCGAATAGCCATGCGCGCGATGTAATGCGCTGGGGATCGGCGGTCAATCGCTGAGGGCTCTGGCGCTTAACACAGCGTTAACCATCTTCTTTTGCTCGCCGTTAACTATGATTGTTCCTGCTTCGTTCGCGATAGCGACCGAATCGGTTATGCTGGTCGGCATGAATCAGACTTTGTTCGAGATCGGCGATACCGCAATCGACACCGGCACGGCGCTGCTGGGCTTCGGCACGCTGGCGCTGGTGTTGTTGCTTGTGATCGCCATCGTCATCGCGCGCTCCGGCCGGCGTGGTGCCGAACTGGCGATGGCGCAGGCGATCCGCGCAGATGAGCTCGAAGAACGCATCGGCGAAATGATGCGGGCGCAAAGCGAAGCGACCGGCCGGGTCGATGCAATGGGGCAATCGTTAGCCGGCCGGCAGGCCGAGATGGCACGCGCCGTCAGCGAACGGCTTGATTCCGTGACGCATCGTGTCGGCCAGTCGATGGAGCAGACGACGCGGCATACGATGGACAGCCTGCGCGCGTTGCACGAGCGGCTCGGCATCATCGATAGCGCGCACAAGAACCTGACCGACTTGACCTCGCAGGTGACGACGCTGCGCGATGTGCTGGCCAACAAGCAGTCGCGCGGCGCGTTCGGGCAGGCGCGGATGGAAAGCATCGTGCGCGACGGCATGCCGAACGGTGCTTTCGCATTTCAGCACACGCTCTCGACCGGCAAACGGCCGGATTGCGTGATCTTTCTACCCGACCAAAGGCCGCTCTGCATCGATGCGAAATTTCCGCTCGAAGCCGTCACGGCGCTGCACGACGCCCGCACGGACGACGAGAAGAAAATCGCCGCGCACCGGCTTCGCGCCGATGTGATGAAGCATGTCAGCGATATTGCCGACAAATATCTGATCGCCGGCGAGACTCAGGAGACCGCACTGATGTTCGTGCCGTCGGAGTCGGTCTACGCGGAAATCCACGACGGTTTCGACGACATCATCCAGAAGGCGTATCGCGCCCGCATCGTGCTGGTGTCACCGTCGCTGCTGATGCTCGCGATCCAGGTGATGCAGCAGATCATGAAGGACGCGCGGATGCGCGACGCGGCCGATCTGATCCGCACCGAGGTGATGAATCTCGGAGACGATCTCGGCCGGTTGCGGGACCGCGTGATGAAATTGCAGAAGCACTTCGGCGACGTCAACGAGGACGTTCGGCAGATTTTGATCTCCGCGGACAAGATCGAGAAGCGCGCCGGGCGGATCGAGGAGCTGGATTTCAGCAAGGACGACACGGTGGCCGACGCGCCGCTGCTGCCGGCTGCGCCTCCGATGCGGCCCGAGCTGTTTCCCGCACCGCGAAAACTGCAAGCCGGCGAATAAGCCGTGCGTCGGCCTGCCGGCGGGTCCCCCTGCGCTTCGCAGGTGCAATGAACACGCGACAACTCCGCAGTTGATTGTTGGACGTTCGATGTCATGCTGTCGACGATCCGAATAGCTTGGTGTCGATGACGCCCGTAGAGGCTCACGACGGCGCGCGGCGGATCGTTCACGTCGGCGTCGGCGACCCCAAGAAAAAACGTTCAGAAATATTTCCCCTCGTCGAGGCATCGACTTAACCCGGAGGAGGAAACGCATGAAACGTCGTGATTTTCTGAAAGCATCTGGTGTCGGCCTGGCCGCGAGTGCAGTCGCCGCGCCGGCGATCGCGCAATCGCTACCCGAACTGAAATGGCGGCTGGTCGCGAGCTGGCCGAAGTCGCTCGATACGCTTTATGGCGGCTGCGAAGTGTTCTGCAAGCGCGTGGCCGAGATCACCGACAATCGTTTTCAAATCCAGCCCTTTGCCGCGGGCGAGATCGTCGGCGGTCTGCAAGTGCTCGACGCGGTCCAAAACGGCACGGTCGAGATGGGCAACACCGCGCTATATTATTACTGGGGCAAGAACCCCGCCTTCACGTTCGGCACGTCGCTGCCGTTCGGGCTCAACACACGACAACACATGTCGTGGATGATGTTCGACGGCGGCATGGCGATGCTGAACGATCTGCTGCGCGAATATAATTGCCATGGCATCGGGACCGGCAGCACCGGCGCGCAGATGGGCGGCTGGTTTCGCAAAGAGATCAAGTCGAGCGAAGACTTGAAAGGTCTGAAATTCCGCGTCGGCGGCTTCGCCGGCACGATCATATCGAAGGTCGGCGGCGTGCCGCAGCAGATCGCGGCCGGCGACATTTATCCAGCGCTGGAAAAAGGCACGATCGATGCGGCGGAATGGGTCGGGCCTTATGACGACGAGAAGCTCGGCTTCGTGAAGGTCGCGAAATACTATTATTATCCAGGATGGTGGGAAGGCACCGGACAGGGCCACAACGTCATCAACATGGCGAAGTGGAACGAGCTGCCGAAGCATTATCAGGCGGCGTTGACGGCGGCATCGCACGAGCAGTTCGCCTGGGTGACCGGCAAATACGACGCGGTCAATCCCGGCGCGCTCAAACGCTTGATCGCGTCAGGTGCGTTGCTGCGGCCGTTCCCGCAGGAGGTGCTGGAGACCTGCTACAAGGCCGCGAACGAAATCTACGCCGATCTGTCGAAGACCAATCCGCATTTCGGCAAGATGCATGCGAGCCTTGCGAATTATCGCAGCGAATCGTTGGCGTGGATGCAGGTCGCCGAATTAAGCTTCGACAGTTTCATGATGCGGATGCGGACGCGCGCCTGATCTGCGCGGACACAAAGAAAGCCCCGGCGACGCCGG
>JANMAN010000298.1:0-7026 GCA_031359885.1 Tardiphaga sp.
AAGGCCCGGCTCGGCCTGTCGATGCTGTTCATCACGCACGATCTCCGCGTCGCCGCGCAAATCTGCGACCGCATTGCCGTGATGCAGCGCGGCGTCATCGTCGAGATCAAACCGACCGCCGAGTTGTTTGCAGCGCCGGAGCATGCTTATACGCGCGAGTTGCTTGCCGCCGTGCCTGGACAAGGCACCACACCACAGGCTGCCTGATTCATGCGTTGCGTCCTGCTCAGCGAAAATTTCGATCTGCGAAGCCATCTTGCGTCGGAAATTGCGCGTCTCGATGGTCTGATCGAGTTCATCGATCATGCCGGCGTGGTCGCAGACGACGTCGAGATGGCTGTCGCGTGGTATCCGCCCGCGGACGGATTTGCGTATTACCCCAATCTCAAGACGGTCTGTTCGATCGCGGCCGGCGCGGACAGCATTCTGCACTGCCCGAGCCTGCGCGACGAACTCGTCGTCGTGCGTGTCGTCGAGGCGGCGCAAGCGCAGATGATGTCGGGTTTCGTGACGTGGCACGTCATCTGGCATCAGCGCGGCTTCGCAACGCACCTCGCGCAGCAACGCGACAAGATCTGGCAACGCTTTCCACAACGTGCAGCATCCGATGTTCCGGTCGGCATTCTCGGCTATGGCGAGATGGGACGGCGCGTCGCGGCTGATCTGGCGATGCTCGGATTTCCCGTGCATGTCTGGAGCCGTGAGGCGAAGCCGACACCGCAGGGCATAATCGCCTTTCACGGCAAAGACGGCCTTGATGCGATGCTGCGCGAGACTGAAGTGTTGATCAATCTGCTGCCGTTGACGCCGGACACGCGCGGCATTCTCAATAGCGACCTGTTCAATCGCATGAAGCACGGCGGCTATCTTATTCAGGTCGGACGGGGCGAACATCTGATCGAAGCCGATTTGCTCGCTATGCTCGATACCGGACAGATCGCCGGCGCATCGCTCGATGTGTTTCTCACCGAACCGCTGCCGCAGCAGCATCCGTTCTGGTCGCATCCGAAAGTTGTGATGACGCCGCACGATGCGTGCGACGTCAGCGTCGGCGCTGTCGGGCAGACCATCGTCGCTGCCGCTGCAGCATTAAAAGCCGGCATCGCACCTCCGCACGCGGTGGACCGTCGGCGTGGTTATTAATTAGCTCCGCAACGACCGATAATTTGGCACTTCGTTTGCATGCAAACGGGCGAGCCAAAGGGAGAGTTGCGGATGTTTTTTAGTTCACCAAAAATGTTGATGACGGGGACGGCGATCGTCGGCCTATGTGCGCTCATGGCGCGCGAGGCCAAGGCCGAACTGGCGGCTTGTCCGGCATCGATTCCGTTGGGGTTGACGACACCGCTGACCGGCAATCTGGCATTGCTCGGCACGCAAGCGCGCAACGGCGCGGAATTCGCCGTCGACGAAATCAATGCGGCCGGCGGTATCGGCGGCAAGAAGCTCGCGCTGACGACCGAAGACACCGGCGCGTCGTCCACCGATGCGTTGAACGCGATGAACCGCGTGTTGGACAGCAAGCCGCTCGTCATCATGGGCTCGATGATCAGCCCGCATGTATTTGCGCAGAACGACGCCGTCGCCAAATCGGAAACGCCGTTCGTGGTCGGCGCGACGAATGCGAAGGTGACGTCGCAAGGCAACAAATGGCTGTTTCGTACGCATGTGCATGACGGTCAGCTCGCCGAGTTGATCCCGGAATACCTCGTCAAGACGCTCAACAAATCCAAACCCGGCATCATGGCGGTCGCCGACGATTACGGCCTCGGCGCTTCGAAGGGCATTCAGGCCGCTCTGACGGAATTGAAAGTGTCGCCGGTGGCGGTCA
Source organism: Tardiphaga sp. (assembly GCA_031359885.1). Taxonomy (GTDB): domain Bacteria; phylum Pseudomonadota; class Alphaproteobacteria; order Rhizobiales; family Xanthobacteraceae; genus Tardiphaga. The sequence continues at coordinate 1,832 of JANMAN010000298.1, forward strand.
CGTCGTATGCGCCGTCCGACAAGGACATGAGCGCGCAGTTGCTTGAGATGAAAGACAAGGGCGCCGACAGCCTCATCCTGTTCGGCCGCCCGGCCGACATCACGCTCGTCCTCAAGCAGATGGGTGACCTCGGCATCAAGCTTCCCGTGATCGGCAACACCAGCATCGTTGCGCAGACCACGCTCAACAATCTGTCGGCCGCCGAAGCGGATGGCGGCTATGCGATCGGCGGCATGATCCCGCAAACCTCGAGCGATGCGAAGATCGTCGATTGGACCAAGCGCGTGCAGGCGAAATACAAAGTGCCCGCCGACAATTTCACGGTGTCGTATTACGACTCGATCTATCTGCTGAAATCGCTGATCGAAAAAGTCGGCTGCGACAAAGCCGCGATCCGCGACGGGCTGGCCGCAACGAAGGATTGGGCCGGCATGCTGGTCAGTTACCAGGCCGACGCCAAAGGCGATCTTGCGCATACGCTCGGCATCTACCGCAACAAGGGCAAGACGCCGGAGCTGGTCGGCAATATCAAGGAAAAAGGCTTTTAGCCGCTCATGGGCCAGCTCGTCGTCAACGGCCTCGCGCTCGGGAGCATCTACGCTCTCGTGGCGCTCGGCCTCCTGCTGATCTTCAACACCGTCCAGATTGTCAATTTCGCGCAGGGACAGTTGCTGATGCTGGGAGCCTTCATCGGCATCTCCGGCGCGGTGACGCATGAGTTGCCGGTGGCGATGGCCTGGGCCGCGACGATGGTGGCGATGGCGCTGATCGGCATCGTCTTCATGGTGCTGGTGTATTTTCCGCTGCGCGGCCGGCCGCCGTTTCTCGTGATCCTGACCACGATCGCGATGGGCATCGTGCTGGAAAATCTCGCGCTGATCATCTGGGGGCCTTTGCCGGTGTCGCTGCCCTCCCCGGTGCGTGGTCCGCCGCTGCGCTTCGCCGGCATCGTCATCTCGATGCACCAACTGTTCATCTTCGCTACGCTGGCCGTGATCCTGTTGCTGCAATATCTGATGCTGACCAAGACGCGGTTCGGCATCCTGATGCAGGCGACCGCGCAGGACCTCCACACCGCGCGGCTCGTCGGCATTCCCGTCAACCGCACCATCGCCGTGGCCTTCGCGTTCGGCGCGATGCTGTCCGGCGTCGCAGGCTTGCTCGTGGCACCGATCTTTCTGGCGGAGCCGACGATGGGCGGCAGCCTTGGCCTGAAGGGATTCGTGGTCAGTGTGATCGGCGGATTCGGCAATCTGCCCGGCGCGGTGATCGGCGGTTTGTTTCTCGGCCTGATCGAGACCTTCGGCGCGCGTTACATCTCGTCGAACTTCCGTGATGCCTACGCCTTCATCGTCATGATCGGCGTTCTCGTGGCCTGGCCACGTGGGCTGTTCGGCGAGAAAAGCAGCGAGAAGGTGTGACGTGAATCGCCATCTCCCGCTCGCGCTTTGTGTCGCCGTTGCCTTGGTGTTGCCGCTGGCGACTCATGACGGCTACGTCATCCAGCTTCTCAACATCGCAATCCTTAACGCCATCGTCGTGCTCGGATTGAACTTCGCCACCGGCTGGACCGGCCAGATCAATTTCGGCCAGGCCGCGTTCTACGGCCTCGGTGCCTACACGACGGCGATCGCCACCAAAGCCGGATTGCCGTGGATCGCCACGCCGTTCCTGTCTGCGCTCGTCGTGATGGTGGCAAGCCTCGCGCTCGGCCTGCCGACCTTGCGGCTGCGCACCTATTATCTCGCGATGACGACCATCGGCTTCGGTGAGATCGTCCGACTCGTCATCGTGCATTGGGAGCCGGTCACGGGCGGCTCCTCGGGATTGCGCGCCATTCCGGGCATCAGCGTTCTCGGCTTCGGGCCGCAAGGCCAGATCCAGCATTATTATTTGTTGATTGCGGCCCTTGCGCTCGCCGCGCTGATCGCCGCGCGAATCCGGCGCTCGTCGCTCGGGCGTGCGATGATCGCGACCAAGGATTCCGAAATCGCGGCCGAGCAATGTGGCATCGATACGGTGCGGACCAAGCTGCTCGCCTTCATGATCGGCGCAGTCTATGCGGGCCTCGCCGGATGCCTGTACGCGTCGTCGATCCGCTTCATCAGTCCCGACAGTTTTTCCGGCATTCAGGCCGTTCTGCTGATGACGATGCTGATCGTCGGCGGCATGGGCTCGATCGCCGGCTGCATCATCGGCGCGGTGGCATTGACCATCCTGCCCGAAGCGCTGCGCTTTCTCGGGCAATGGTATCTCGTGCTGTACGGCCTCGGCGTGATCGCGGTGATCGTGCTGGCACCGGGCGGGCTCGCCTCGATCGCATCGATGCTGCCGCGCCGAGCGGCAACCCGATGAGCGACACTTCGATCATCATGGCACGCGGCGTGACGCGGCGGTTCGGCGGGCTCGTCGCGCTCGACGGCGTCGATCTCGATATTCCGCGCGGCATCGTGCAGGCAATCATCGGTCCGAATGGGTCCGGCAAAACGACATTGCTCAATGCGCTGTCCGGCGCGTCGCATGCCGATGCGGGTTCGATCCGAATCGACGGCCGGGAAATTTTCCGGCTGAAGCCCAATCGAATTGCGCGCATGGGCCTGACGCGGACGTTTCAGAATATCCGCATCTTCACAAATTTGACCGTGCTGGAAAACGTGATGGTTGCGGCAGCCTGTAACGCACCGTCATCCCTGTTCGGCATCATGATGTCGAACGCCCGGCAGCGGCACAACGAAAATGGGATCGAGCGTGGCGCGCGCGACGCGCTGGAGATCGTCGGCCTCGGCGGCCGCGCCGACGACCGTGCGTCGCAGCTCCCCTATGCGCAGCAACGCCTACTCGAAATCGCGCGTGCGCTGGCGGCGAAGCCGAGCGTGCTGCTGCTCGACGAACCCGCCGCCGGCATGAACATGACCGAAAGCATGACGTTGCTCGACACCATTGCGAAGTTGAAACGCACCGGCCTGACGATCGTGCTGGTCGAACACAATGTCCGCCTGGTGATGGGGATCAGCGACCGCGTCGTCGTGCTGGATTTCGGCAAGAAGATCGCCGAGGGCGCACCGGCCGAGGTGCAACGCGACCCCAAGGTGATCGAGGCTTATTTGGGCAGGCGGCATCGTCATGCTTAAGGTCGAGAACCTCCACGTCGCCTATAGCCACATCGAGGTGCTGAAGGGCATTTCCTTCAGCGTCGAGATGGGCGAGATCGTCGCCTTGATCGGCGGCAACGGCGCGGGCAAGACGACGACGCTGAGCACCATCTCCGGCTTGTTGCGGCCGACCTCCGGCAGCATTTCGTGGAAGGGCGAGGCCATCCACGGCACGGCGGTCGAGACCATCGTCGGCGCGGGTCTCGCGCATTGCCCGGAAGGCCGCAGGATTTTCCCCGGTCTCACGGTGCGCGAGAACCTACTCACCGGCACGGCGTCGCGCAGCTACCGGAAGGCCGAGATCGACGACGATTTGGCACTGGTCTTCGAGTTGTTTCCGCGCCTCAAAGAGCGCGTCAAACAGGGCGGCTGGTCGCTCTCCGGCGGCGAACAGCAGATGCTCGCGATCGGCCGGGCCTTGATGAGCCGCCCGAGCCTATTGATGCTCGACGAACCGTCGCTCGGGCTCGCGCCGATCGTAATCGAGCAGGTGTTCGACAAGATCGTCGAACTCAACAAACGGACCGGGCTCGGCGTGTTGCTGGTCGAACAAAATTCCGCGATGGCGCTGGAGATCGCCGCGCGCGCCTTCGTGCTCGAAACCGGCACAATCACGCTGTCGGGTCCGTCCGCCGAACTGGCAGGCAACCCGCGCATTCGCGAGGCCTATCTCGGTGGGTGACGTCGCATCGACCTTGCATCGCCTATCGTTCGCGAAGGTCGGCTCGCGGATCGAATCGCTGTTGGCGGCCTCTTCGACCTCTCAGAAATCGCGCGGCCTCCGAACGACAGGCTCTTGGCTATGACGCTGCAAACGGACACATGGCGCGTCGGCGTGCTGTTCTCGCAGACCGGCGTAACGTCGGCGATCGAGCAGACCCAGTTGAACGCCACGCTTCTGGCGATCGACGAGATCAACGACGATGGCGGCGTTCTGGACCGCAAGATCGAACCGATCATCTACGACCCGGCGTCGGACCCGAAACAGTTTCGCGCTTTCGCCGAACGGCTGTTTCTGACCGACGGCATCCGCCTCCTGTTCGGCTGCTACATGTCGAGTACGCGCAAGGCCGTGCTGCCGATCGTCGAGGCGCATCGCGGTCTGTTGTTTTACCCGACGCTCTACGAAGGCTTCGAGTATTCGCGGCACTGCATTTACACGGGGGCCGCACCGAACCAGAACGCGCTGCAACTGGCGAAGTTTCTGCTCTCGACCTATGGCAACCGTTTTTTGCTGGTCGGCTCCAACTATATCTATCCGTATGAGTCGAACCGGCTGATGACCGACTTCGTCATGCAGGATCGCGGCAAGATTCTCGACGAGGTCTATGTGCCGCTGCAAGCGACACCGCGTGATTTCGAGACAGTCATCATGCGCATCAAAAAGACTTCGCCCGACGTGATCTTCTCGACCGTCGTCGGCAAAGGCACCTCGACCTTCTATCAGGCCTACCGCGCGGCCGGCTTCGATCCCGCAAAGATGCCGATCGCGAGCCTCACCACCAGCGAAGCCGAAGTGGCCGACATGGGATCCGAGGCGGCGGAAGGCCACATCACCGCCGCGCCGTTCTTCGAGACCCTGTCGAGCGCCTCGGCGCGCCGCTTCGTCGCGCGTTTCAAAAACAAATACGGGCCCGACGCGCCGGTGACGGCGGCGGCGGAAGCGGCTTACTTTCAAGTGCATCTCGCGATGCGCGCGCTGGCCCGTTGCGGCTCGGACTATCCCGAGCGCCTCCTGCCCGAGTTGCGCGATTCCGAATACGACGCGCCGCAAGGCCGTGTCCGGATCGACCTCACCAACAACCACGCCTATTTGTGGCCGCGCATCGCCCGGCTGGATACCGCGAGTCGTTTTCAGATGGTGTGGAATCCGGGCGTGCGGATCAAACCCGATCCCTATTGCGTCGTCCAAGGCCTCGATGACTGGTCGGCGGACGATCTGCAATCGGCGCGGCCTTAAAGCGACAGGGCGGGGAGCACGAACGTGGCGATCCAAATCCTTCGCGATCTGCGCGGCCTGCGGGTCCAGGTCGTCCATCCGCC
>JANMAN010000366.1:0-1592 GCA_031359885.1 Tardiphaga sp.
CGACAATATGCAGCGCGATGAAGCGCGGACGTGCTGGCTGCAATCGGAAGGTTTTGAGGTCATTCGATTCTGGAATAACGATGTGATGAGCAGGACGGACCAGGTATTGCAGGCCATTCACGACAGGCTTGCTGGCACCCCACCCCGCCAGCGAAGAGCAGGCGACCCTCCCCCACAAGGGGAGGGTGAAGCCGTGCGTGGGAAAACGACATAAATGCCTGATCTTCTCCTCGAATTGTTCTCCGAAGAAATCCCGGCGCGGATGCAGGCGAAGGCGGCTGAGGATCTGCGCCGCATGGTGACGGACAAGCTCGTCGCCGAGGGGCTGGTCTATGAAGGCGCGAAGGCCTTCGTCACGCCGCGCCGTCTCGCGCTCACGGTTCATGGCATTCCGGCGCGGCAATCCGATCTCAAGGAAGAACGTAAAGGCCCGCGCGTCGGCGGTCCGGACGCAGCCGTGCAGGGTTTTCTAAAAGCCACCGGTTTGGCCTCGCTCGATGAGGCCAAAATCCAGCGCGACCCCAAGAAGGGCGACTTCTACATCGCGCTGATCGAAAAACCGGGCCGCGCCACGCTCGACGTGCTCGCGGATATTCTTCCGCTCATCATTCGCACTTTCCCGTGGCCGAAGCAGATGCGCTGGGGCGAACGCTCGGCGAAATCGAGCGCGCTCACATGGGTGCGGCCGCTGCACACCATCGTCGCGACCTTCGGCATCGACACCGAAGACCCGGATGTCGTCGCCTTCGATATCGCCGGCATCACGGCGGGGCAAACAACGCGCGGCCATCGCTTCATGGCGCCGGATGCGTTCGGGGTGCGCCGTTTCGAGGATTACGACGCCAAGCTGTTCGCCGCCAAAGTCGTGCTCGATCCGCAGCGCCGCCGCGATATTATTTTAGCGGACGCGAAACAACTGGCCTTCGCGCAAGGCTATGAGCTGGTCGAAGACCCCGTGCTGCTGGACGAGGTCGCGGGTCTCGTCGAATGGCCGGTCGTGCTGATGGGGTCGTTCGACGAATCGTTTCTCACGATCCCCGGCGAGGTGATCCGCGCCACGATCCGCAACAACCAGAAATGTTTCGTCGTCAGCGATCCGAAGACGGGAAAGCTCACCAACAAATTCATCCTCACCGCCAATATCGAAGCGTCGGATGGCGGTGCGGCGATCGTTGCCGGCAACGAGCGCGTGATCCGCGCGCGCTTGTCCGATGCGAAGTTCTTCTATGAGACCGACCTCAAGACGAAGCTCGAAGATCGGCTGCCAAAATTCGAGAACATCGTGTTTCACGAAAAGCTGGGATCGCAGGCCGAGCGCATCGCGCGCATCGAGCGGCTCGCGGCCGAGATCGCGCCGTTGGTCGGCGCTGACGTTGCGAAGGTGAGGACTGCCGCGCGGCTGTGCAAGGCGGATTTGTTGACCGAAGTGGTCGGCGAATTCCCCGAGTTGCAAGGCTTGATGGGCAAGTATTACGCGCTGGCGCAGGGCGAAGACGCGTCCGTCGCTGCAGCGTCGGAGGATCATTACAAGCCGCAGGGCCCGAACGATCGCGTGCCGACCGATCCGGTCTCGATCGCCGTCGCGCTCGCGG
>JANMAN010000405.1:0-2815 GCA_031359885.1 Tardiphaga sp.
CGGTGCGCAACTGCGTGTCGCCCTCGTAGAGTGCGATGAAGTCGGTGAGCCACGTCGCCGCAGCGCCCTCCAGCATCGGTGTCGCCTTGGCACCGCGCGACGGCAACGAACCGAACACACTCATGAGGCATCTCGATATTGCGCTCGTCCGGGCAAAGAAGGCTGGGCCGGGGACGATCTGTTTCTTCGAACAGGGCGACGACAAGACCGCGCGCGATAATTTCGAATTGCTGCGCGATCTCGAAGGTGCAGTCGCGCGCAACGAATTGCATTTGCTGTATCAACCGGTGCTCGATCTGCAACAAGATCGCATCGTGGGATTTGAAGCCCTGCTGCGCTGGATCCATCCTCAGCGCGGACCTATTCCGCCGAACCAGTTTATCCCGCTCGCGGAAGACTCTGGCTTGATCCACGGGATGGGCGAATGGGTCATTCGGCAGGCCTGTTCTGATCTGGCAAACTGGCCATCGGACATCCGGATCGCGGTCAATTTCTCGGTCGCACAATTGCAGAACGTGAATGTCGTGCCTCAGGTGGTCGGCGCGTTGGCGGAATTTGGGATCGCGCCGGCCCGGCTGGAAATCGAGATCACGGAATCGATGCTGATTTCGAATTACACCACCGCGGCGGCGACGCTGGACTCGTTGTTGTCGCTCGGCGTCACCGTGGCGCTCGACGATTTCGGCACGGGGTTCTCGTCGCTGACCTATCTGCGCAAACTGCCGTTCAGTCGCATCAAGATCGATCAGTCCTTCGTTGCCGACATGTTGGTGCAACCCGACAGCGCCGCGATCGTGAAATCGGTTTTGAGTCTCGCCAGCGACATGGGCATCGGCGTCGTGGCTGAGGGGATCGAAACGGCAGAGCAGCTCGCGTTCTTCCGCGGATCGACATGCGAGGAAGCGCAGGGCTATTTCATCGGCCGCCCGATGTCCGCCGATCGCGTATCGGCGCTGCTGACCATGCGCGCCGCATCCGATGAAGCGTCTGACGCTCAAGCAGCGCGGGAAGTTCGCGCGGCATAGAAACGCCGCTCGCAACCTCAGAAACGATAATTCACGCCGACGCGAACCAGACCGAATTCGTAGCCGTTCTGTGCGCCGGTGATGCTGAAGCGGCTGTTCGACAGATCGACGTACAGGTACTCGACCTTGGCGGTCCAGTTCGGCGCGAAGCCGAATTCGGCACCGACGCCCGCGGTCCAACCCGCCGTGCTGCGCGATTCCGACAGGCCGAACGTCTCGCCGCGCAATTCACCGAATGCGACACCCGCCGTGCCGTAGAACAGAACGTTGTTGACCGCGTAGCCGACGCGGCCGCGCACGGTTCCGAACCACGGGTTCGAGAATTTCCATGGCGCGAACGTATCATTGGCGCCGTTGGCTTGTAGATCGCCTTCGAGACCGTAGACCAGCGCCCCGGACTGAATGTTGAAGCCGGCGGTCACGCCGCCGTTGAAGCCCGACGGTTTGGTTGGGTTGTTCGTGGTCGAACCCCAGCCGTAGCCGATATTGCCACCGATGTAAGGCCCGGCCCAGCTATAGCCGTCGAGCGGTTGCGTCACCGTGTAAGGCCGGCGCGCCGCGTAAGGCAAGTCGCCGGCCTCTGCGACCGTGCAACTCGCGACGACGCATACTGCCGCTACCAAGATCTTGCTCATGGCCCCAACCCCTGACGCAACACCGACGTCCGAGCATTGGCCGCACGGGCCGCAAGAACGCTTAGGGTTACGAAACCGGAAATCCGATGCCTCGATTTATCGGCTTTATCGGGTTAAGCAGACCTTAACGGGCGCACTGACTCGTCGTGCGACCTTAAGAAAGTATTACCGTTTCGGCTTCTCGAGCCCGCTGCGGCTGGCGATGCCTGGCTGCAACGACTAAGTTCAGCGCGATGCAGACCGACCCCCCGAATACCGCTCGACATGTTCCGGACGAGTCACCGATCGCGGTGGAAACTCCCGCGCCGGCGGGTACTCCCGTGCGCCGTTTGGCGTCGCAAGATATCGATCCGGCGTCGGCGGAACCCGATCACTCCGTTGAGGACGAGGAGGCCGGGCTGCCGGCGGATGATAGCGTCGATGACTCGAGCGAGGTCGCGGAAGGCCCGCTCGCGGTGGGCCGTGCGGCGATCGAGCATGCGGTGCGGCACGCGCCGACCTCGCCGGGCGTCTATCGGATGTTGAACGCTTCGCATGACGTGCTCTACGTCGGCAAAGCCAAGAATATCCGCAAACGCCTTGCATCCTATGCGCGGCCGACCGGGCATGTGATGCGGATTGCGCGCATGATTGCGGCGACGGTCAATGTCGAGATGATCTCGACGGGCACCGAGACCGAAGCGCTGTTGCTTGAAGCCAACCTCATCAAGCAATTGCGGCCGCGCTTCAACGTGCTGCTGCGCGACGACAAGTCGTTTCCCTACATCCTCATCACGGGCGATCATTGGGCGCCGCAGATGGTGAAGCATCGCGGCGCGCAATCGCGGCCGGGCCGTTATTTCGGGCCCTTCGCGTCGGTCGGCTCAGTGAACCGCACCATCACCGCCTTGCAGCGCGCGTTCCTTGTCCGCTCCTGCACCGATGGCTTCTTCGAGAGCCGGACACGGCCGTGTCTGCTCTATCAAATCCGCCGCTGTGCTGGACCCTGCACCAGCGAGATCGATTTTCCCGGCTATACGGAGCTGGTGCGCGAAGCGAAGGACTTCCTGTCCGGCAAGAGCCGCGCGGTGAAACAGCAACTCGCGCGCGAGATGGAAGTGGCGTCTGAGGAGATGGCATTCGAGCGCGCGGCGATCTATCGCGACCGGCTCGCGG
>JANMAN010000428.1:0-2052 GCA_031359885.1 Tardiphaga sp.
CCTAGAATGGCGACGGTGGCAGCCGCCGCCAGTGCCAATAGCGCCGCCCAATGCGCTTGTATCGCGCCCCAGGCGATGAGCCCGAGCAGCACAATGACCGGAACTGAAGCGATGATGGTCGAAAGAACTGGATTGCATCGCTCAGATCGACGTCGGCGAAACCGCCGATGTAGATCTAGCTTGCAATGACGAAATCTCGACCTTTTATTGAAGCGTCCTATAAAATGGCTGGCTTTAGGGCAGGGCTATTGACGCTCTTTTGGCATTGCGGCGCAGCGGCGATGTCGTCTAAAAAGGCGACGACGCGTGCAGTCGGCAATCCTCTTTCAAGGATTTGCGCCGATGATGCAGTCGAAGGTGCAAGGTTTGAAATGCGGATCGATACGACCAGCAATGGCATGACCGGGGATGCGGCGATCGCCGTGCGTCCCGCTGCCTTGCTGTTTGCGATCGGCGCCCTTCTTGGCGGGCTGCTTCTTATCGGCCCCTGAGCGCCGTCTGGGCAGTCTTGCCTGGGCACTCAGGGGTTCGCGAGATCACCGGCTCCCATCAGCGCTGCAGACCGGCGCAAGACCCAGAGGATAATCCCCATGACCGCCACCACCCCGTCCGGCAAGGACCGCGTCATCATATTCGACACCACGCTGCGCGACGGCGAACAATGCCCCGGCGCGACCATGAGCTTCGAGGAGAAGATCGAGGTCGCCGAGATGCTCGACGATATGGGCGTCGATGTCATCGAGGCCGGATTCCCGATCACTTCGGAAGGCGACTTCCAGGCGGTCTCTGAAATCTCCCGCCGCTCGAAGAACGCGATCATCGCAGGCCTCGCGCGAGCGCACCCGAAGGACATCGACCGCTGCGCCGAAGCCGTGAAAGCCGGCCGCCGCGGCCGCGTCCATACGGTGATCGCGACATCGCCGCTGCATATGCGCGTCAAGCTCAACATGACGCCGGAGCAGGTGATCGAGGCCTCGGTCGCCAACGTCACGCGCGCCCGCAACCAGATCGACGATGTCGAATGGTCGGCGGAAGACGGCACCCGCAGCGAGATGGAATTTCTCTGCCGCATCGTCGAGAGCGTCATCAAGGCCGGCGCGACCACGGTCAACATTCCCGACACCGTGGGCTACACCACGCCCGACGAATACACCGCCTTCATGCGCGAACTCATCACGCGCGTGCCGAACTCGGACAAGGCAGTCTTCTCAGTGCATTGCCACAACGACCTCGGCATGGCCGTCGCGAATTCGCTCGCCGGTTTGGCCGGCGGGGCCCGGCAGATCGAATGCACCGTCAACGGCATCGGCGAACGCGCGGGCAATGCGGCGCTCGAAGAAATCGTGATGGCGATCAATGTCCGCAACGACAAGTTTCCGTACTGGAATAAGATCGACACCACGATGCTGACTCGCGCCTCGAAGCTGGTGTCGACGGCGACCTCGTTTCCCGTGCAGTACAACAAGGCGATCGTCGGCCGGAATGCCTTCGCGCATGAGAGCGGCATCCATCAGGACGGCGTGCTGAAGGATGCTTCGACCTACGAGATCATGAAGCCGGAAACCGTCGGATTGAAGCAGTCGTCGCTGGTGCTGGGCAAGCATTCCGGCCGCCATGCCTTCATCCATCGGCTGGAAGAGATGGGCTACAAGCTCGGCGCCAACCAGTTGGAAGATGCGTTCGTGCGGATGAAGGCGTTGGCCGACCGCAAGAAGGACATCTACGACGAAGACATCGAAGCGCTGGTCGACGAGGGCATGGCGGCGTCGCATGACCGTATCAAGCTGGCGTCGCTGACGGTGATCGCCGGCACGCATGGTCCGCAGCGCGCGACCATGAAGCTCAACATCGACGGCAAGATCACGATCGAGGAGGCCGAAGGCAACGGGCCGGTCGATGCGGTGTTCAACTGCATCAAGGCGCTGGTGCCGCACGAGGCCAAGCTCGAACTGTACCAGGTCCACGCCGTCACCGAAGGCACCGACGCGCAAGCCGAAGTCTCGGTACGGCTCGCCCATGAGGGCCGCTCGATGACCTCGAAGGCGTCCGATC
>JANMAN010000475.1:0-1699 GCA_031359885.1 Tardiphaga sp.
AGCTCGTCCAGCGCGCCATCGAGCATCGCGTCCTGAATGTCGTCGTAGAAACGCGCCTCGACGATCACGACGCGCGCGCCTGAAATGTCGATCTGGTCTTTAAGGAGTGCGCGTCGCGCGTCGGCCATAGAATTTCCGTTCAATCCAACAGTCGTCATTCCGGGGCGCAAGCCACCGGCGACGTCTTCGTCGTCCGGTGCGAAGCGAGCCCGGAATCCATAACCACCACAGGGAGTATGGATTCCGGGCCTGCGCTGCTCACGTCAAATTGCAATAGCAATTTGACGTGGCGCGCGCATCCCGGAATGACAAGCTCTGGAGTTTGTAGTCGTCGCGGCCCACAAAGCCAAGCGTACCGCGGTCAACTCATCTCGCTCAGACGCGCCGCATAGCGGGCCATCAAGTCGATTTCGAGATTGACCTCGCTGCCGGCCTGCCACGCGCCGAGCGTGGTCATAGTCAACGTGTGCGGGATAATCAGCACCGCGAACTCGACATCCGCGACGGTATTGACCGTGAGCGACACGCCGTCGAGCGTGACCGAGCCCTTGGCCGCTATGAAGCGCGCCAGCTCCCGCGTCGTCCGCAACGTGAATTTCGCCATCTCGGGCAGATCGTCTCGCGCGACGATGGTGGCGACGCCGTCGGCATGGCCGGGAACGATATGGCCTCCGAGTTCGTCGCCGATTTTCAGCGCGCGTTCGAGATTGAGTTTGGTCCCTGCTAGCCAGTGCTTCGCCGTGGTCATGGACAACGTCTCGGCGGCGGCATCGACGTCGAACCAAGTCCGCCCATCGGCGACGCCGGACGCCACGACCGTGAGGCAGACACCGTTGCAGGCGATCGACGCGCCGTCGGCGATCGTGGTCTGATCGTACCGACAAAGAATTCGGAGGCGGTGCAATTGGCCTTGCGCGGTCGGTTTGAGGCTTTCGATCTCGCCGATGTCGGTGATGATGCCGGTGAACATTTAGGTGCGCTCGTAAATCGTAAGTGTGTCATTGCCCAGCGTCTCGCTACCACGAACCCGAAACGCAGGCGACTGCGTGATCGCCGATAGCGGCATTGCATTGAGCGCTGCAATACCGCCCTCGCCGATCGCTTCCGGCCCGCGCAGCAGCCAGACCTCATCGACAAAACCCGCTTTCAAAAACGACTCCGCAACGCGCGCGCCGCCCTCCACCATCAGCCGCGTGATGCCGCGCTCGTTCAGCGCATGCAGGACGGCCACGAGATCGAGCCCCGGTGCATCCGATGTCGGCAGGCGAACGATTTGCGCGCCGGCCGCGCCGAGCTTCGTGGCAGCAGCGGCTTCCGATGTGTCCGACGTCATCAGCCACAGCGGCGTCGCACGTGACGAATGCACCAGCTTGCTATCCCCGGAGATGCGTAAGCTCCGGTCCAGCACCACGCGGACAGGCGACTGCGAGGCCATGCCCGGCAAGCGGCAGGTTAGGTCGGGATTGTCGGACAACACCGTGCCGATGCCGACCAGAATGGCGTCACATTGCGCGCGCAACAGATGCATGCGCGAGCGTGTCTGCTCGCCGGTAATGGCAACGGGCTTCCCCACGAGGCCGATTTTGTCGTCGCTGGACACGGCCAGCTTTAGGATCACATGCGGGCGATGTCGCGCGACCCGGCTGATGTGGCCGTCATGAGCGCGCGCGGCGTCGTCCGCGCACAGCCCGACATCGAC
>JANMAN010000514.1:0-2206 GCA_031359885.1 Tardiphaga sp.
TCGCAATCCGGCGCGCGCGTCGTCGTGTTCGACGCGATGCCGTCGGCGGGCCGCAAGTTTCTCATGGCCGGACGCGGCGGGCTGAACCTCACGCACAGCGAAGCGCTGCCGGCGTTTCTTGCGCGCTATGGCGAAGCAGCCCCGAATGTGACCGCTGCGATCGAGGCCTTTCCGCCGCAGGCCTTGCGCGATTGGAGTGCCGAATTGGGGCAGGAGACCTTCGTCGGCTCCAGCGGTCGCGTGTTTCCGAAAGCGTTCAAGGGATCGCCTATGTTACGTGCGTGGCTGCGCCGGCTCGACGCGGCCGGCGTGCAATTACAATTGCGCCATCGCTGGACCGGATGGGATGCACAGGGTGCGCTGATGTTCGAGACGCCGGATGGTCCGCATCGCGTCGACGCGCGCGCGACGGTGCTTGCGCTCGGCGGCGCGAGCTGGCCGCGTCTGGGCTCGGACGGCGCATGGGCCTCGCTGCTTGAACCGAAAGGCGTGTCGATCGCGCAACTGCGGCCGGCGAATTGCGGCTTCGGTGTCGCGTGGTCTACCTTGTTTCGCGAGCGCTTCGCGGGGCAACCGCTCAAGGGCGTTGCGCTGTCGTTCGAGGGACGGACCGTGCGCGGCGAGATGATGCTCACGCAGGACGGCATCGAAGGCGGCGCGGTCTATGCGATGTCGGCTTCGTTGCGCGACGCAATCAGCGTACAGGGTGAGGCAACTCTGAGCATCGCATTGCGGCCGGACATGTCGCCTGACGAGTTGGCTGCGAAGCTCGGCGCACCACGCGGCAAGCAATCGCTCTCGAACCATCTGCGCAAGGCGTTGCATGTGTCGCCGGCCGCGATCGGACTATTGCAGGAAAGCGCGATTGCCTCTGGCGAGGCGTTGGCGTCGTTCTCGTTGCAAGCTTTGGCCGTGCGGATCAATGCCGTGCCGCTGCATCTGACCAGCGTCGCACCAATCGCACGGGCGATCTCGACGGCCGGCGGTATCGCGTTCGCCGAGTTGGACGCAGACTTCATGCTGCGCAAAATGCCAGGCGTCTTCGTGGCCGGCGAGATGCTGGACTGGGAGGCGCCGACCGGCGGCTATCTGTTGCAAGCGTCCTTCGCGACCGGACGGGCTGCGGGGCTGGGTGCGCTTCGTAGGATGGGTTGAGCGAAGGTGCGCGCTTCGCACCGACTTGCGAAACCCATTGCGATACTCGTTGATGGGTTTCGCAAGTGCTCAACCCATCCTACATCTTTACCGCAGTTTTCCGCGCGCTGCGATCGGGAGCGTGCCGACGATCTCGTCGCCGCGCACCATCACGACCTCGTCGAACATATTGACGACGACACACACATGGTTCGGCACGATGCGAACCACGTCGCCGACATTCGGCCGCGTGTTGCTGCGTGCGAGATCGAGAAAACCGTGCTCCTCGGCGAATCGCGCGATACGGGCGTGCGGGTGTTCGAGGATCAGGCCGTGGCCGTCGAGCCCGCCGCCGGTGTCCGACGTCAGGGTCTTCGAGCCGGCATCGATGATGCCGCGTTCCGGCCCGGCGCGGCTCACGACCGTCGCATAGACATTCAACGCGCAATCGTCCCATTCGGCGACGCCGGCCGCGACCTGCATGCGGTCGTTGTAGATGTAGGTGCCGAAGCGATGCTCGGTCGCGCCATTGAGTTGCCCGACATGTTTCATGTTAGGCGTGCCGGCGGTCGACACGATCGTCGGCTCCAGTCCTTCGGCACGCACGCCGGCCAGCGCTTCGTCGTAGAACGCTTGCGCATCCGGCCAGCCGGTCTCGGTCGGGTACAGCATGAAGCCCGCGAATGTCAGGCCCGGTAAAGCCGCGATCTGCCGCGCCAAAGCGATGGCTTCGCGCGGCGTCTCGACGCCGGCGCGCTTGCGGCCCGTGTCGCATTCGACGACGATATTCAGCGAGCGGCCGGAATGTGCGGCAGCTTTGGGCAATCCTGCGACGACGGTGTCGTTGTCCGCGGCGACAGTGACGCTCGCTTTCAATTGCAGCGCGCCGAGCCGCGCCATCTTCTCGTCGCCGATCAGATTATAGCTGATGAGGATGTCGTCGATCCCCGCATCCGCCATCACCTCGGCCTCGCCGAGCTTCTGGCAAGTGACGCCCTTCGCGCCGGCCGCGATTTGCAGTTTCGCCAGATACGGCGATTTGTGCGTCTTGATATGCGGGCGGTGCGCGACG
>JANMAN010000534.1:0-3047 GCA_031359885.1 Tardiphaga sp.
CTTCGAGCGCGCGCGAATTGCTGTCGAGTTCGGTCTTGTTCAGCGGCTTGCGGTCCGACGCCTTCGGTGCCGTCAGCACATTGACCGACGGCAGTTCGAAGGTGCTCGACTTTTTCGCGGAGACCTTTGCAGCCGGGGCAGGCTTCTTGCGTGGCGCAGGCGCGATCGGCGCGTCGTCGTCGGCTTCGATGTCGTCCTCGTCTTCGGAAACGAAGGGCGCATCGGTCTCGTCGTCATGCGAATCGTGTTCGTCCGGCGCCAGCGGCGGGCTGACGCGACGACCGCCGCCCAAATTGGGCTCCTGTCGTTCGAACGCGGTGGATGTTTTGACCGGCGCGCTCGCGACCAGCGCGCGATAGGCTCTTACGAGCAAAAGCGACAGCCGTGTTTTTGCGCTCATCATCGCGTGGACGAGGAAGCCGAGCGACACCGAGCCGCGGTCGCTCTCCTCGACGAACGGCGTATCGTCGTCCTCGATCATCGAAGGCGC
This sequence comes from Tardiphaga sp., assembly GCA_031359885.1. Taxonomy (GTDB): domain Bacteria; phylum Pseudomonadota; class Alphaproteobacteria; order Rhizobiales; family Xanthobacteraceae; genus Tardiphaga. The sequence goes on from JANMAN010000534.1 coordinate 491, forward strand.
GTCGGGCTCCTTCGCACCGAGGCCGCAGGTCATCAGCAGCGCCGCCACCATCAGGCTGCCGTAGATCATTCCGAGCAGGAGGCGATAGAGCAATCCGGCGGGTCCGAACACGACGGCCGGCGCGCGCACCAGCGCATCGCCGACGACGCCGCCGACACCGGTCGGCAGTGGCCATGAGCCGCCATGCGGCCAGCAGCTTGCGAAGCCCGCCGCCGCGACCGTGCAGACGATCCAGCAGCCGATCCGCAGCCATCGGCGATCGAACGGACGATGCGTCAGCATCCGCCAGCCCCACACCGCGATCGGTAGCAGCAGCATGATGGTGCCGAGCCCGATGATCTGCATCGCGAGATCCGCGCCGATCGCGCCGGGATAGCCCAGCACGTTGCGGATCGCGCGCGAGGTCGCGTGGCTCAATGACGGATCTTGCACCGACCACGTCATTAGCCCGGCGCTGGCGACGCCGGAGGCGACGAGCAGCACGAGGCCGGCGAGTTCGCGCAGCCGCCGCGCCAGCATCTCGCGGATCGCCGCCGGCAACTGGCCGACGATCGGGATGACACGTTCGATCGATGTCATGCTCATGCGGGCGGTCAATCCAGAATCTGCACGAGGCGATGCAGCGCCTCCGCTGTCGTGTCCGCGTCCTGCACCATCGCAAGGCGGATGTAGCCCGCGCCGGGATTGCTACCGTCCGCCTGTGGGCGCGCGAGATAGCTGCCGGGCACGACGCGGACGCCGGCATCCTTGTAGAGCTTCAGCGTGGCGGCTTCGTCGCCGCCATGCGCGGACACGTCGAGCCACACGCAAAACCCGCCGGCGGGGCGGCGATAGCCGAAACGGTGACCGAGAATGTCGTCGGCGAGATCGAACTTGATGCCGTAGAGCCGGCGGTTTTCGTCGACATGCGCTTCGTCGCCATAGGCGGCGATGGCGACGTGTTGCAAGGGTACTGGCACCTGCGGCGCGGCCACGTTGCGCAGCTCGTGATAGGCGGCGAGAAATGTCGCATCGCCGGCCGCGAAGCCGACCCGCATGCCCGGCAGATTCGATCGTTTCGATAGCGACTGAAACGCGATCACGTTTCTGAAATCAGGGCCGGCATGTTCGAGCATCGAGCCGGGCGCGGCTTGGGTGTAGATTTCCGAATAGCATTCGTCAGCGAGGATCATGAAGCCGAACCTGTCCGCAAGCTTGTGAAGCTTTGCGAAATACTCTTTCGACGCGACCGCGCCTTGCGGATTGGCCGGCGAGGCAATGAACATCGCCACCGTGCGCGCCAGCGTCGCCTCGTCGAGCGCGTCGAGATCGGGCAGGAACCCATTGCCGAGCGTCGTCGGCAGGAAGATCGCTTCGCAGTCGGCCGCGCGTGCGCCCGCGCCATAGGCCGGATAAAACGGATTCGGCATCAAGATCGCGGGCTTGTCCTGTCGGTTTCCTCGGCGATCGCCGACATAACGCGCCGCCGCGATCGCCGCGAAAAACAAACCCTCGCGGCTGCCGTTGAGCGCAAGAATTTCGGTCTCGGGATCGACGGCACGGGGCAGGCTGAAGCGCCGACCGAGCCAACTCGCAGTCGCCTGCCGAAACGGCGCGATGCCCTTGGCGATCGGGTAGCGGCCGAAATCCAGGAGGTGCTCCGCCAGCACTGGGCCGACGAACTTCGGAATCGGATGCTGCGGTTCGCCCAACGACATGGTGATGAGCGGCTTGCCCGGCGTATAGGGCGCGAGCAGTTCGGTCAGCCGCGCGAAGGGCGAGCGCTCCCCCTCGCGGGTCGCGAGCTGTTGCGCCAGGCCGGATGACTTAGAACTTGCCATAGATGCGCCAGAACGATGCGACGGCGGCTCAAGCGCCGGCCGATGAGGGATTGCGCCAGCATAGATACGGCGAGGTTAAGACGCGATTAACCATCGACGATCGGGCAGGGGATGCCTAGATTGGAAACGCAGCCGCACAACCGATGGAGTTCGGAATGAACGCGCCAGTTCGGGTCGATGACAAGGGGCAGATCACGCTGCCGCAGGACGTGCTGGATCAGCTCGGCATCGGTCCGGGGAGCGAGGTCACGTTCCGCCGGACTGCCGATGGAAAATTCGCGATCGAAAGAGCCGGCGTGTCATTGCAACCGGCGCAACCTTTGGACCCTGATCGATTTCGCAAGTTGCGAGGTCATGCCGGTCCAGGTTTGACGACGGACGAGATCATGGAAATGACGCGCGGCGACTGATCTGTGATGCTGGTCGACTCGAACGTTCTGATCGACATTGCGGCGGACGACGCGCAATGGCTGGAGTGGTCGACCAGTCAGATCGAGCTTGCCGCCCGCAATGGCCCGTTGTTCATCAACGACGTCATCTATGCAGAATGCTCGGTTCGCTATGACCAAATTTTCGATTATGAAAAGTTTCTGACGCGAGCCGGCATATCGCGCGTGCCTATCCCGGCCGAAGCTTTGTTTCTCGCGGGCAAAGTATTCGCGGACTATCGCCGCACTCGCGGAACGAAAACCGGCGTGTTGCCGGATTTCTTCATCGGCGCACATGCCGTCGTAAGC
>JANMAN010000580.1:0-2709 GCA_031359885.1 Tardiphaga sp.
CGCGTGGGTGGTGCAGGACCGGCGGCGGGTGTCATAGCTCAATCGTGAAAGGTCGTCATTGCGAGAAGCCAAGGTTCTCGTCTTCGAGAACGAAGGCGACGAAGCAATCCAGCTCTTTCAGGCACTTTTAGAACAGCAAGAGCTGGATTGCTTCGTCGAAGCCGGTCTTCGCAAGCGAAAACCGGCTTCTCCTCGCAATGACGATCCCGCTACCCCGGCGGCACCGTGTAATTCGTGAAATCGATCTTGAACATGCTCGGATCAGGCTTCTTGCCGGTCTCGAGATTGTAGACCGCGACCGTGGTGTCGTAGCCCTGCGGATCGGTGACGGTCCACTGCTTGAGCTGGTTGTCCTTGACGCCGAGCATCAGCATCAGGCGCGAGGTGCCGACCAGCGCGTTGCGCTCCTCGATGATGACGCTGATGTAGAGATCGTCGGCGGTGACGGCGACGACATTGGTGTCCTTGAGGAGATCGATGCGATCCGCCAACAGATAGCGCAGCGGCGTTTGCGACAGCGGATAAATGTCCTGCGTCGCCAGCCTGCGGTCGCGCACCGCCAGCGAGCTGCCGTCCGAGATCATCGCGATCGGCGACGGCGCGTCGTATTCGAAGCGGACCTTGCCGGGCTTCTGGATGAAGAAGTCGCCCTTGGTCTTGCTGCCGTCCGGGCCGACCTGCACGAAATTGCCGACCAGCGTCGAGAGCGACGAGAGATAGGCGCTGACGCGGCCGGCTTGCGCCTTTTGGTTCGCATCGAAGGTCGTGAACAGGCTCGCGGGCTTGTTGCGGCGCGGATCGGGAATCACCGGCTCCGGCGTCGGGCTGGACGCTGCGCTCGTGACCGGCGCGCGCGGACGTGGAGGCTGCTCGGCGGCGGACATCTGAAACGTGTCGCGGGCGGTCGGCGCGGCCTTCGGCAACGGGACGCTCTGCGCCATGGCGGATGTCGCCAGCAGCGTCATTGCGAGACTAGCTGCAAGCAGCGAATGGCCGGTGTGGGTCGAATGCATGCTCACTATCTGGTCCTGCTCGGCCACCCGGCCGCTGTTTCGCTGTCATCGAACGTCGTCATTCCGGGGCGCGAGCAACGGATCGCTTCGGCACGCAAGTGTCGAAGCGATCCGTGCGATGCGAGCCCGGAATCCATACTCCCTGCGGGGGTTATGGATTCCGGGCCTGCGCCACTCTCGCCGGCTGGCGCCGCCGTCGAGCTGCCGCATCCCGGAATGACAAAAACGATTGACCCGTCTTCATTCTTCGCTCGCCATCAAGCCGCTAACGACCCGCTGTGGCGTTTTCGCGGCTCGTTTGCGAAGCCTCAAAACCCGCTTTCCTCTTCCTCGATCAAAATCTCGCGCTTGCCGGCATGGTTGGGCTGCCCGACGATGCCCTCGTTCTCCATCCGCTCCATCAAGGACGCCGCCTTGTTGTAGCCGATCTGCAAACGGCGCTGGATGTAGCTGGTCGAGGCCTTGCGGTCGCGTTTGACGATCGCAACGGCTTGGCTGAACAGATCGCCCGCGCCGCCGCCATCCGCGCCCATGCTGGTGCCGTCGAACACCGCGCCGTCCTCGCCTTCGGTCGGCTCCTCGGCCGTGACCGCTTCGAGATATTCCGGCTGGCCCTGCGTCTTGAGGTGGCGGACCACCTTCTCGACCTCTTCGTCCGAGACGAAAGGACCGTGGACGCGGCTGATGCGGCCGCCGCCGGCCATGTAGAGCATGTCGCCCTGGCCGAGCAGTTGCTCCGCGCCCATCTCGCCCAGGATCGTGCGGCTGTCGATCTTCGACGTGACCTGAAAGGAAATGCGGGTCGGGAAGTTCGCTTTGATCGTGCCGGTGATGACGTCCACCGACGGCCGCTGCGTCGCCAAAATCACATGCAGGCCGGCGGCACGCGCCATCTGCGCGAGGCGCTGCACCGCGCCTTCGATGTCCTTGCCGGCGACCATCATCAAATCGGCCATCTCGTCGACGATGATGACGATGTAGGGCAGCGGTTCGAGATCGAGCTTCTCGTCCTCGTAGATCGCCTTGCCCGACTCCTTGTCGAAGCCGGTATGCACCGTCCGCGTCAGTTCCTCGCCCTTGGCCTTGGCTTCAACGAGGCGCGTGTTGTAGCCGTCGATGTTGCGGACGCCGAGCTTCGACATCTTCTTGTAGCGTTCCTCCATCTCGCGCACAGCCCATTTGAGCGCGACGACGGCCTTCTTCGGGTCGGTGACGACGGGCGTCAGCAGATGCGGAATGCCGTCATAGACCGAGAGCTCGAGCATCTTCGGATCGACCATGATCAGCCGGCACTGATCCGGCCGCAGCCGGTACACCAGCGACAGGATCATGGTGTTGATCGCGACCGATTTGCCGGAGCCGGTGGTGCCGGCGATCAGCATGTGCGGCGTGCGCGCGAGATCGATGATGACGGGATCGCCGCCGATGGTCTTGCCGAGGCACAGCGGCAGCTTGCAGGCGCCGTCGTCCTTTTCGGTCAGCAATTCGCGCAAATAGACCTTCTCGCGATGCGCGTTCGGCAACTCGATGCCGATCGCGTTGCGGCCGGAGACCACTGCGACGCGCGCCGACAGCGCACTCATCGAGCGCGCGATGTCGTCGGCGAGGCCGATCACGCGAGACGATTTGATGCCGGGCGCGGGTTCGAGTTCGTACAGCGTGACGACCGGGCCGGGATTGGCCTTGACGATCTCGC
>JANMAN010000608.1:0-7937 GCA_031359885.1 Tardiphaga sp.
TCGAGATCGGCATCAAGGAAGGTGCCACGCTCGCGGTCGATGGCCGCGGCTTCAAGATGCAGGGCTACGAAAACGGTTTCTATCTCGGCGGCTGTCTGTTCGACAACGTCACCAAGAACATGCGCATCTACAAGGAAGAAATCTTCGGTCCGGTGCTGTCGGTGGTCCGCGCGCATGATTACGCCGAAGCGTTGCGGCTGCCGTCCGAGCATGATTACGGCAACGGCGTCGCGATCTTTACGCGCGACGGCGACGCGGCGCGCGACTTCGCGGCCAAGGTCAATGTCGGCATGGTCGGCATCAACGTGCCGATCCCGGTGCCGATCGCCTATTACACCTTCGGCGGCTGGAAAAAATCCGGCTTCGGCGACTTGAACCAGCATGGGCCGGACTCGATCCGGTTCTACACCAAGACCAAGACGATCACCTCGCGCTGGCCGTCCGGTGTCAAGGAAGGTGCGGAATTCTCGATCCCGACGATGAATTAGGATATGCTTCTGTGATCGATCCGAACGACGCGACGTCGAGGAGAAGGACTATGGGAGAACTGTTCATTCCCGATGTGCCTGATGAGACGATCAAGGCGATTAAAAACAAGGCGTTAGCAAACGGTCGCTCGCTCGAGCAAGAAGTTCGGTTCATCCTTGAACAGAACCGTCCGTTCACAACGGCGGAACGGGTTGCACTGACAAAGCGGTTTCATGCGGAAACGCCGGAGTTGCAACCGACTTTGACCACTGAGGAACGGCACGAAGGACTCATGTAATTGGCGTGGGTGGTCGATGCGAGCGTTGCGGTCAAATGGCTCGTCGTGGAAGAGGATGCGGATCGCGCTGTCGCGTTGCTTTCATCGAATGAACGACTTCTCGCGCCGCGATGGATCATGATCGAATTAGCCAACGTTCTGTGGAAGAAGTGCAGACAAAATGTATTGACGCCCACGGTCGCCCGCGAACGTCTCGATCTCGCTGCTCGCTATTTTGCCGAAGTTCTCGATACCCCTGATCTATCGGCAGTCCTTGAGATGGCTATCAAACTAGGGCACCCGGTTTACGATTGCATTTATATCGAGACCGCTTTGCGTCAGGGTGTCGGTCTGGTGACGGCCGATCGCCGCCTGTCGGTGAAGGCCCGCTCTATTCCCGAACTGCACGTCTGCGATCTCTCCGACTGGCGCGCTGCATGACCCACTTCGCCCTCACCGAGGACCAGATCGCGATCCGCGACATGGCGCGCGATTTTGCGGCCGAGAAGATCGCGCCGCACGCACTGAAATGGGACGAGGAGAAACATCTGCCCGTCGATGTGATGCGACAGGCGGCGGCGCTCGGCATCGGCGGAATCTATATTCGCGACGACGTCGGCGGCTCCGGGATGACGCGTTTCGACGCGGCGTTGATCTTCGAGGCGCTGGCGCAGGGCTGTCCAGCAGTCTCGGCTTTCATTTCGATCCACAACATGGCGTCGTGGATGATCGATGCCTATGGCTCCGAAGCGCAGCGCCAAAAATGGCTGCCGCGTCTTTGCACGATGGATCTGATTGCGAGCTATTGCCTGACCGAGCCGGGTTCAGGTTCGGACGCGGCGGCGCTGCGCACGCGCGCCGTGCTCGACGGCGATCACTATGTGCTGAATGGCCAGAAGCAAGTCATCTCGGGCGCCGGCGTCAACGACCTCTACGTCGTGATGGTGCGGACCGGCAATGACGGCGCGGGCGGCATCTCGACGATCGTCGTCGAGGCCGACACGCCTGGTCTTTCGTTCGGCAACAACGAGCGCAAGATGGGTTGGAACGCGCAGCCGACGCGGGCCGTGATCTTCGAGAATGCGCGGGTGCCTGTCGCCAACCGGCTCGGACCGGAAGGCATCGGTTTCAAGATCGCGATGGCGGGGCTGGACGGCGGACGCTTGAACATCGCCGCGTGTTCTTTGGGCGGCGCTCAGTCGGCGCTCGACAAATCGCTGGCCTACATGAAAGAGCGAAAGGCGTTCGGCAAACGCCTTGACGAATTTCAGGCGCTTCAATTCAAGATCGCCGATATGGCGACCGAACTCGAAGCTGCGCGGACCTTCGTGTGGCGCGCCGCTGCGGCGCTCGATCGCAAAGACGCCGACGCAACGATGCTGTGCGCCATGGCGAAGCGGTTCGGCACCGATATCGGGTTCAACGTCGCGAACGACGCGCTGCAATTGCACGGCGGCTACGGTTATTTGTTCGAATACGGCATCGAGAAGATCGTGCGCGATCTGCGGGTGCATCAGATCCTCGAAGGCACCAACGAGATCATGCGGCTGATCGTGTCGCGCAAGCTGATCGAGGGCGCGCGGTGAGCGAGGCAACCTTCGAGCATGGTGACCTCGTCGTCGCGCGCGATAAATATTTAGGCATCATTCGCCTGAATCGGCCGAAGGCGATCAACGCGCTGACGCTCGAGATGACACGCGGTGTCGCCGCAGCCCTCACCGATTTCGAGACCAACGACGCGGCGACGCTGGTGCTGCTCGAAGGTGCGGGCGAGCGCGGCCTCTGCGCCGGCGGCGACATACGCGGGCTCTACGACAGCGCAAAAGCCGGAGGCGATCTCGGGCCGGTGTTCTGGCGCGAAGAATATATCCTCAACGCGCGGATCGCGGATTACGACAAGCCTTACGTCGCCTATATGGACGGCATCGTGATGGGCGGCGGCGTCGGCCTTGCCGCGCATGGCCGCCATCGTGTGGTCAACGAAAAAACCAAAGTCGCGATGCCGGAAGTCGGCATCGGTTTCTTTCCCGATGTCGGCGGCACGTGGTTGCTGTCGCGCGCGCCGGGCGAAATCGGCACGTATTTCGGCCTCACCGGCCAGACCATGAACGGCGCGGATGCAATCGCCGCTGGGTTCGCCGATGTGTTCATCCCGTCGCAGGATTGGGCTGCCGTGCGTGCGGCATTGAGTGAACTTCACGTTTGCGACGACGATGGCGACGTTGTGGCGATGCTGAAGCGTCACGCCGCGCCCGCCGGCAATGCGCCTGTTGCGGCACAACGCGATACGATCGACCGCCTATTCGCACATGATAGCATGGACGAGATCGTCAAGGCGCTCGAAAACGAGAACACCGAATTTTCGCGCGCGACGCTCGACATCCTGAAGACGAAATCGCCGACAAGCATGGTGGTGGCGCTGAAGCTGCTGCGCCAAGCGCGCGCATCGTCGTCGCTGAAAGAATGTCTTCAGCGCGAATATATCGCGGCGCTCCAAGTGTTCGTCAGTCACGATTTTCGCGAAGGCGTGCGTGCGGCTGTCATCGACAAGGACCGCAATCCGAAATGGCAGCCGGCGCGGCTCGACGACGTGACGCCCGAGATCGTTGCGCGTTACTTCGATGCAAGTAGCCATGCCGAATTGGTGTTTCCAGAATAACAGCAAAACGACAAGGGCAGGATCATGACGACAATTGCTTTCATCGGCCTCGGCAATATGGGCGGTCCGATGGCCGCCAATCTGGCAAAAGCCGGACGCAAGGTCACCGGCTTCGATCTCGCTCAGGCGTCCTGCGATGCCGCGAAGGCCGACGGAGTCACGATCGCCAAATCCGCGAAAGAGGCGGTGATGGGTGCGGACGTCGTCATCACCATGTTGCCGGCCGGCAAGCATGTCGTGTCGGTCTGGACTGAGATATTGCCCGACGTCGCGGCGGGCGCGTTGATGATCGATGGCTCGACCATCGACGTCGCCAGCGCCGTCGAGGCGCACAAGCTTGCGGCCGGAAAAGGCGTCGCATCGGTCGATGCGCCGGTCTCGGGGGGCACCGGCGGCGCGAAGGGCGCCACGCTCACGTTCATGGCAGGCGGTGCCGCGGACGCATTCGCCAAGGCGAAGCCTGAACTCGAAGCGATGGGCAAGAAGATCGTGCATTGCGGCGACGCCGGCGCGGGACAGGCGGCGAAGATCTGCAACAACATGATCCTCGGCATTTCGATGATCGGCGTCAGCGAAGCCTTCGCGCTCGCCGAAAAGCTTGGTCTGTCGCATCAGGCGCTGTTCGATGTCGCATCGACCTCGTCCGGGCAGTGCTGGTCGCTGACGACCTATTGTCCGGTCCCGGGCCCGGTGCCGACCTCGCCTGCGAACAATTCTTATAAGCCCGGCTTCGCCGCCGCCTTGATGCTGAAGGATTTGCGGCTGTCGCAGGAAGCGTCGAAAGCCGCCGGCGCATCGACGCCCTTGGGCGCGCATGCAGAAGAGATCTATGCGGCGTTCGAAGCCGCCGGCCATGGCGGCGACGATTTCTCGGGGATCATCAATCATCTGCGCGGGGCAGGGTAGGAATACGTCAAAACATTTGCAGCCTGTCATGGCCGGGCTTGACCCGGCCATCTATCTGCGAAGACTTCTTGCGAAGATGATGGATTGCCGGGTCAGCGAGCACGCTCGGACGACGAAGACGTCGCCGGCGGCTCTTGCCCGGCAATGACGGCAGTGCATGGTGAAGCGTTGCCCTGAACAGGACTTGCACATGACGACCTTTCAGCAGGCCCGCGAATTTCTGCTCGCGCATCGCACCGATTACGACACGGCGGTTGCGCAATTCCGCTGGCCTGATCCGATCGATTTCAACTGGGCGTTGGACTGGTTCGATGCCGAATTGGCGACCGATGCCGGGAGCAAGGATCGCACCGCGTTGTGGATCGTCGATGCCGGCAGCGACCGCGAAACCAAGCTCTCGTTCGCCACATTGTCGCAGCGCTCCAACCAGGTCGCGAATTTCCTGCGCGCGCAGAACCTTAAGCGCGGCGATCATCTGCTGTTGCTGCTCGGCAATGTCGTGCCTTTGTGGGAAACGATGCTGGCCGCGATCAAACTTGGTGTCGTCATTATTCCTGCGACGACGCTGCTGACGCCGGACGAATTGCGCGACCGGCTCGACCGCGGCAAAGCCAAGCTCGTCGTTGCGTCATCCGATCAGGTGGCGAAGTTCGACAGCCTCGATACATCAGGCATCGCTAAAATTGTCGTCGGCAAACACCACCATGACGGCTGGACGCCGTTCGATCAGTCGGCATCGCACGCTGAAACGTTTGCAGCGGACGGCCCGACGAAGGCCGACGATCCGATGCTGCTGTATTTCACGTCGGGCACCACGGCGAAGCCGAAACTCGTCCGCCACAGCCAACGCAGCTATCCGGTCGGCGCCCTCTCGACGATGTACTGGATCGGCCTGCAGCCAGGCGACATCCATCTGAACATCTCGTCGCCGGGCTGGGCCAAGCATGCGTGGAGCTGTTTCTTCGCGCCGTGGAATGCGGGAGCCACGATCTTTATTGTCAATCAGCCGCGCTTCGAGGCGAAGCAATTGCTCGCCACCATCGGCCGCTGCGGCGTGACCACGCTGTGCGCGCCGCCGACCGTATGGCGGCTGTTCATTCAGGAAAAGCTCGCTACGTTCAAAGTCTCGCTGCGCGAGGTTTGCGGCGCGGGCGAGCCGCTCAATCCTGAGGTGATCGATCAGGTGAAGGCTGCGTGGGGCCTCACCATTCGCGACGGCTACGGCCAGACCGAAACCACCGCACTTGCCGGCAATTCGCCTGGACAAGTGGTGAAAATCGGATCGATGGGGCGGCCGTTGCCAGGCTATGCGGTGCGGGTCACGGATGCGGACGGCAACGACTCCAAAGAAGGCGAAGTCACGCTGCTGCTCGGCGATCGACGTCCCGCCGGTTTGATGCAGGGCTATCAGGCTGGCGACGGCAGCGTCAGCGGCGCGGACGGCAACGCCTATCGCAGCGGCGACGTGGTGTTCGCCGATGACGACGGTTACCTGACGTTCGTCGGTCGCTCCGACGACGTGTTCAAATCGTCCGACTACCGCATCAGCCCGTTCGAGTTGGAAAGCGTGTTGCTCGAACATGAACTGGTGGCCGAAGCGGCGGTGGTGCCGAGCCCCGATCCGATCAGGCTGGCTGTACCGAAAGCCTATGTGCTGCTGGTCGCCGATGCACCGCGATCGCAAGAGACTGCGCTTGCGATCTTCCGGCATCTGCATGCGCGGCTGGCGCCGTTCAAGCGCATCCGCCGCATCGAGCTGGTGAGCGAGCTACCGAAAACGATCTCCGGAAAAATTCGCCGTGTGCAGTTGCGCCGGCTCGAACATGATAATGATCGCGCGGATTCGCTGCGCGGCGACGAGTATCGCGAAGAAGACTTTCCGGAATTGCAGGCGCCGCGTTCCGGCTAACCAGGGGATTTGAATGGACGGTCGTTTCGATACGCCGGTGCTGACGCTGGATGCGTTTCAGGCTCTGGTCGGCAAGGAGATCGGTGTGTCGTCGTGGCACGTGGTCGATCAGTCGCGGATCGACACTTATGCCGATGTGATCGAAGATCATCAGTTTATTCACATCGATCCCGTGCGCGCCAAGGATACCCCGATGGGCACGACAGTGGCGCATGGCTTTCTGACCATGTCGCTCTTGTCGGTCATGTCCTATGAAGTGATGCCGCGCATGCAGGGCACGACGATGGGTTTCAACTACGGCTTCGATCGATTGCGGTTTCTCTCGCCGGTGAAAGCCGGATCGCGCGTGCGCGGCCGCTTCGTGCTGGCAGAGGCCACCATCCGCAAGCCCGGCGAATTGCTATCGCGCACCCATGTCACCGTGGAGATCGAGGGCGAGACCAAGCCCGCACTGGCCGCCGATTGGCTCGGTCTCATCTTCTTCGCATAAACTTTCAAGGACTTTCTGAATGACAATCCGATTTGACGGCCGCGTCGCCATCGTTACCGGTGCCGGCAACGGACTGGGTCGCGCGCATGCGCTTGCCCTCGCGAGCCTCGGCGCGAAAGTCGTCGTCAACGATTTCGGCGGCGCGCGCGACGGCACCGGCGGGTCGATGACATCGGCCGAAGCTGTGGTCGAGGACATCCGTGCGGCCGGCGGCATCGCGATGGCCGACGGCGCCGACGTCTCGAATTTCGAGCAAGTGAAGGACATGGTCGCGAAGGCCACCAAGGAATGGGGCAGCGTCGATCTGATGTGCGCCAACGCCGGCATTTTGCGTGACAAGTCGTTCGGAAAAATGGAGGTCGCCGATTTCGCGAAGGTGCTCGACGTCCATCTCACCGGCACGTTCTATTGCTGCAAGGCAGTGTGGGACGGCATGCGCACGCGCAATTACGGTCGCATCGTCGTGACCACCTCGTCGTCCGGCTTGTTCGGTAATTTCGGTCAGGCCAATTACGGCGCAGCAAAAACCGGCATGGTGGGCTTGATGAACGTACTGGCCGAGGAGGGCCGCAAGGCCGACATCCGCGTCAACATGATCTCGCCGACGGCGGCGACACGCATGACGGAAGAGCTGTTGCCGCCGCAGGCGCTCGAATTGATGCGACCCGAGGCGATCACGCCGGCGGTGCTGTATATGCTGAGCGAGAACGCGCCGACGCGCACGATCATGGGGGCGGGCGCTGGCTCCTTTGCCGTCATCAAGATTCTCGAAAGCGAAGGCGTCAATCTTCCGCAGGAGGAATGGACTCCGGACGGTGTCGCCGCGCACTTCGCTGCGATCAGCGATATGAGCAAGGCGCAGGCGCTCGAAGGTGCGTTTCAGCAAACCAACAAATATGTCGCTCAGGCCGCCGCGCGGCTCGGGATCACGATGTAGGAATTCTAGAAATTCTCGACCCGTCCATCCCCGCGAAAGCGGGGTTCCAGTACAAGGTTAAAACTGGATTCCCGCTTGCGCGGGAATGAACGGGAAAAACATTATGTCGCACGTCGCAGTGATCGGGGCCGGACCCGCCGGGCTGATGGCGGCGGAGATCGCGTCGCAATCCGGCGCGCGCGTCGTCGTGTTCGACGCGATGCCGTCGGCGGGCCGCAAGTTTCTCATGGCCGGACGCGGCGGGCTGAACCTCACGCACAGCGAAGCGCTGCCGGCGTTTCTTGCGCGCTA
>JANMAN010000614.1:0-4482 GCA_031359885.1 Tardiphaga sp.
CGGCCCCGTGCCGCGCGGCGCCGACGCCATCGTCATGGTCGAGTACACGCAGCCCGCGGGCGCAAGTGCGATCGAGGTCAAGCGCGCGGCATCGCCCGGACAGTTCGTGTCTTCTGCAGGCTCCGACATCGCGCGCGGTGAGGTGTTGCTGCGCGCGGGAACGCTGATCGGCTCACGCGAAATTGGCATGCTTGCCGCATCGGGCGTCGCGCGCGTGGCGGTGGTGAAGAAACCGCGCGTGGCGGTCATGTCCACCGGCGACGAACTCGTTCAGCCCGGCCAGCCGCTGCGCCCTGCGGCCATCTTCGATACCAACGGCGCAATCGTCACGGCTGCGGTGTCCGAGAATGGCGGCGACGCGCATTTCCTCGGCGCGTTTCCCGATGACGAGGACAAGCTCGAAGCCGTCATACGCGAGGCGCTGGCGACCAGCGACATGCTCATTCTGTCCGGCGGCACATCCAAAGGCGAGGGCGATGTCTCCCATCGCATCGTCGCGCGGCTCGGCAAACCCGGCATCATTGCGCATGGAGTTGCGTTGAAACCGGGGAAGCCGCTGTGCCTCGCCGTGTGCGACGGCAAGCCCGTCGTCATCCTGCCGGGCTTTCCGACTTCGGCGATGTTCACGTTCCACGACATGATCGTGCCGGTGCTGCGACGTCTCGCAGGCCTGCCGCCGCGCACCGACGCGCGGGTGATGGTAAAGGTGCCAGTGCGGATCGCCTCGGAGCTTGGCCGCATGGAGTTCGTGATGGTGTCGCTGGTCGCGGGCGATGACGGGCTCATCGCCTATCCGACTGGGAAGGGCTCCGGTGCGATCACGTCGTTCTCGCAGGCCGATGGGTTTCTGAAGATCGATGCGCTCGCCGAGCAGATGCCGGCAGGAACTGATGTGGAGGCGACGCTGTTCACGCCGCACGTCAGGGTGCCTGATCTTGTGATCGTCGGCAGCCATTGCACGGGGCTCGACATCGTCACCGCGCCTCTGGCGCGCGGTGGTCTGTCGGTGCGCTCGATTTCAGTGGGAAGTCTCGGCGGCCTGGCGGCGGCACGGCGCGGCGAATGCGATCTCGCGCCGATCCATCTGCTCGACGAGAACACCGACACATACAACACGGCGTTTCTAAGCGAGGGTCTTGAACTCGTGCCCGGCTACCGGCGCATGCAAGGCATCGTATTCCGCGCCGGCGACAAGCGCTTCGACGGCCTCAGCGCAGAAGAGGCCGTGCGCAGGGCCCTGAATGACCCGTCATGCCTGATGGTCAATCGTAATCAGGGCTCGGGGACACGGATCCTGATCGATCGCCTATTGGCGGGCGCACGGCCCGACGGTTACTGGAACCAGCCGCGGTCACACAATGCGGTCGCTGCCGCCGTGGCGCAGAACCGCGCCGACTGGGGCATGACCATCGCGCCGGTCGGTCACGCGGCACGCCTCGGCTTTATTCCGTTCGCCGAGGAGCATTATGATTTTGCGCTTGTAAGATCGCGCAGGCAGCGCCCTGCGATTCAGGCGTTTCTCGACGCGCTCCATTCGGTGGACATCCGAGAGGCGCTGGAGCGAGCGGGCTTCCGCCCTGCATGATGCTTTGGATCACGCGCCATCAAGCGCTGCGAACCGCTCGGCGTCCGCGAGATCCTCGACCGTGTTCGCATTAAAGAACGGATCAAGCGACTCTGTCGGCCACATAACCGTCGCCAGCCGATAGCGCGCGGTCCAGCGATCGATCTTGCGCATGTCTTCCACAACAAGCGCGTGACGCAGTTCGTCGCGCAGCGCGACGTTCCAGAGCCCGATCACCGGATGAACCTGCCCGCCGGAGGCCGCGACGGCAAGCTGGGCGTCCTGCGAAACCCTGGCGCGCTGCAAGCGTGTGACGAGATCGCGCGGCAGGAACGGGCAATCGGTGGCCGCACTCAGCACCCAATCGACATCCGGCCGGTGCGCGGCAGCCCAATCGAGCGCTGTCAGTACGCCGGCGAGAGGCCCTGCAAATCCCTCGACGGTATCCGCGACGACCGGCAGTCCGAATGATGCGAAACGTGCCGGATCGCCATTGGCATTGAGAATGAGTCCGTCGCATTGCGGTGCGAGCCGCGCGATCACGCGCTCCAGAATGGTGCGGCCGCCGATGGTTTTCATCGGCTTGTCGCCGCCGCCCATGCGCCGCGCCAGACCGCCGGCGAGGAGCACGCCGAGAGTGGGTGGCCGATCTTCAGTCATCGTCGCCGCCTTTGCGCCGATGACGCGGCGATTCCTCCGCGACGAAAGCGAGGTTCTGGTCGAACACGATCCGCTCCTGCCCGGACAACGCGATAAAGCGCTTTCCCTTGGTGCGGCCGACCAGCGTCAGCCCGACCTGCCGCGCAAGCTCGACGCCCCATGCCGTGAAACCGGAGCGCGACACCAGAATGGGAATGCCCATCCGCACGGTCTTGATGACCATCTCGGAGGTGAGGCGGCCGGTCGTGTACATGATCTTGTCGGCGACATCGACATTGTGCCGCCAGACCCAGCCGGCGATCTTGTCGACCGCATTGTGGCGGCCGACGTCTTCCATGTAGCAGACCGGCTCGCCCTGCGTGCAAAGCACGCAGCCATGAATCGCGCCGGCTTCCAGATACAGCGACGGCGCGGTGTTTACCGCATGAGTCATTTGATAGAGCCACGACGTGCGCAATTCGGCATCGGGCAGCGATGCGCCTTCGATGGCCTCCATCAGGTCGCCAAAGGCGGTGCCCTGCGCGCAGCCCGAGGTCAGCGTTTTCTTCTTTAGTTTTTCTTCGAAATTGGTGCCGCGCTCGGTGTAGACGACCACCACTTGCAGATCGTCGTCGTATACGACCTCGGTCACGACATCGTCCGGCTTGAGCATGTTCTGATTGAGTAGATAGCCGAGCGCCAGATACTCCGGATAGTCGTTGATCGTCATCATGGTGACGATCTCCTGTGAATTCAGATAGAGCGTGAGTGCGCGTTCGACCGGCACATTGATCTCGATCGGCGCGCCGGTCTGGTCGATGCCGGTGACACGCTCGGTCAGCCGCGGATTCTTCGAATCCGGCATCACGCGAGGCGCGGATTTGAGCCGTGTTGCTTCGGTCATAGTCTACTCGATCACGATGCGCGGCGGGGGCCTGGCCGCGATGCCGGAAGTGATGGATGTCCAGAGCTGGCGTGCGATGTCGATATAGTGCTTCGCGTGGACACCCTCAGGGTCGGTCGCGACGATCGGGCGTCCGTCGTCCGACGTTTGCCGGATCGCCATGTCGAGCGGAATCTCGCCCAGAAAAGGTATGCCGCGCGTCTTGGCTTCGGCGCGCGCGCCGCCGCGGCCAAATATCGGGGTGACATGGTTGCAGGTCGGGCAACAAAAGCTGGACATGTTTTCGATCAGTCCGAGCAGCGGCACATTGACCTTCTTGAACATCTCGATCCCGCGCCGCGCGTCGATTAGGGCGATGTCCTGGGGCGTCGAGACGATCACTGCGCCCGCCAGCGGGGTCTGCTGCGCCATGGTGAGTTGCGCATCGCCGGTGCCGGGCGGCAGGTCGACGACGAGAATGTCGATGTCGGTCCAGGCGACCTCGCGCAGCATCTGCGTGATCGCCGAAATCACCATCGGCCCGCGCCAGATCATGGCGTTGTCCTCCTCGATCAGAAATCCGATTGACATCACCTTGACGCCGAAGCGCTCCATCGGCTCCAGCATTCGTGGGCCTGCACGGCGCGGTTTGCCGCGCAGGCCGAACAATTTTGGTTGCGACGGTCCGTAGATGTCGGCATCGAGGAGGCCGACTCTCAATCCCATGGCTGCGAAACCGAGAGCCAGATTGCACGATGTTGTCGACTTGCCGACGCCGCCCTTGCCCGACGCAACGGCGATGACGTGTTTGACGCCGGGAATTCCTGCGGCCTTGGTTGTCGCAGGCGCTCCGGGATGGGCATGGGTTGCGGACAACGAGACTCTCTCCTCGGCGAATTGAGCCGACGCCTAGCTTTGCTGCGGTCCGAACGGATCGGTCTTCTTGGCTTCGCGCGCGCGTAGATAATCGTCGGTGGACATCACCGGCGGGCGCTGTGGCCCGGCATGCGGGTCGAAACTCTCATTGACGACGGCCTCGACGCGGCAATCCGCGCACATCTTGATGACATCGAGCCGCCGCGCATTGGCGCCCTCGAACATCCAATGCTTCTCCTGCAGCTTCGACAGCACGCGTTCGATCGAACTGCGGGTGCCGAACGGCGTGCCGCAGGCGATGCAATGGAACGGCTCTTCTTCCTTCAACACGCGTGGCGGTGCGTTCCACGCCTGAAAATCGAGTCGCGATTCCCGCGTGATGACGTCCTCCGGGCAGGTCGACTCGCAGAGCCCGCACTGGACACACAGACTTTCGGTAAAGCGCAGCATGGCGCGGTCGGGATTGTCCGACAGCGCGTGGGTGGGACATGCGGTCACGCAGGCATGGCAGAGCGTGCAG